>DATGTG010000065.1:0-3279 GCA_035301965.1 Wenzhouxiangella sp.
GGCTGGGCCATGCGCACGATGGTGTCGTATACGGCGCTGTCGCCGTGCGGATGGTACTTACCGATGACGTCACCCACCACGCGGGCAGACTTTTTGTAGGGCTTGTTGAAATCGTTGCCAAGCTCATGCATGGCAAACAGCACGCGCCGGTGCACCGGCTTGAGCCCGTCCCGAACGTCCGGAAGCGCGCGGCCCACGATAACGCTCATGGCGTAATCAAGATAGGACTGGCGCATTTCGTCTTCCAGGCTGACCTGGACCACTTCGCGTGCTATTTCCGCCATCTGCGGTTACCCCGTAATTGCTTTAGGTTATATTTATGGTCTGCCGCTCAATTCGCGCTGCTGCGAATTGATTTCTCATCAAAAAACAAGACGTTCGGGCAAGGTCTGAATCTGCTTGTCACAAACGGTTCATTATAGCACAGATCGTTGATTTGGCCGCATTTACCGATAACCCGGGCAGCCTTGCCATCCGGTTGAACAAGCCCGTTTCAGACGGGTCTGAAAATGTACCGGCAGCAGCCTTCGGGTATCGGCAAATCAGTCGATTGGGTTAAAAACCGGCCCCGCAGCAAGTATCATTGCCCGTTCACAACCAAAGGGAACTCATTTTCATGCGTATCCTGTTTGCACTTTTGATACTGATCGCTTGTCCGCTGTCGGCCCAGGAAAATGGCGCGGCGGAAAGCGCAACTGAAACTGAAACCACGGAGAATACAACCTTGATTCTGCACACCAGCCTCGGCAGCATCACCATTGAGCTGTTTGAAGACAAGGCGCCCAAGTCCAGCGCCAACTTTCTGGAATACGCCCGCGCCGGCCACTATGACGGCACCCTGTTCCATCGCGTCATCGACAACTTCATGGTTCAGGGCGGCGGCTTCGACGCCGATTTCAACCAGAAACCCACCAGCGACCCGATTGAAAACGAAGCCGACAACGGGCTGGAAAACAAGCGCGGCACGCTGGCCATGGCGCGCACCGGCGACCCGCATTCAGCCACCAGCCAGTTTTTCATCAACGTGGTCGACAACACCTTTCTGAACCACCGCAGCAAGGCGTCAGGGCAAACCTGGGGCTACGCCGTGTTTGGCCAGGTGACCGAAGGCATGGACGTGGTCGATGCCATTCGCAAGGTGGAAACCACCCACCACGGCATGCACCAGGATGTGCCGGCCGAGCCGGTCATTATCGAGCGGGTTGAAATCCCTGAGTAACAGCGCTCTGCAATACCTGATAGCCGATCTGCATCTGGACGGGAAACGGCCGGAAACCACGCGCCTGTTTCTCGACTTTATCGACGGCCCGGCGCGCGAAGCCGCCAGGCTCTATATCCTGGGCGATCTGTTCGAGGCCTGGATAGGCGATGATGCAGCCGGTCGGCTTGGGCGCCAGGTGGCCAACCGCCTGGCGTCGCTGTCCAGGGCCGGCACCCGAATATATTTTCTGTGCGGCAATCGCGACTTCCTGGTTGGCCCCGACTACTGCCGACGGGCCGGCATGAGCCGCCTGGACGAGCCGGTATCGCTGATCGAGCATCGGGGTGAAACAATTGCCCTGCTGCACGGTGACACCCTGTGCACCGATGATGTTTCCTACCAGAATTTTCGCCGCAAGGCGCGCAGCCCGCAGTGGCAGAAAAAAATGCTGGCCAAACCGGTGTGGATGCGCAAACTGATGGCCGGAGCCGCCCGCCTGATGAGCCGCCGGCACACCGGCAGCACGGCGGAAACCATCATGGACGTCAATCCCGGCGCGGTCGAAGAGGCTTTTGTCCACCACCGGGTTCGGCGCATGATTCACGGCCACACCCACCGGCGCGCCATTCACGACCTGCAGGTTGACGGACGCCATTGTCAGCGCATTGTGCTGGGCGACTGGGGCGAGACCGGCAGCGTGGTGCGTCTCGACAACAACCCGCCGGCCATGCTCAAAATTGCCCGCAACACCGATAATGAGGTCACGCTCCTCCTGCAGGAAACCGCCGCTCCGCTGGCCGATTGACGACGAGCGATCACGGCCCGCGCCAGGGCAAGGCACGTCCATCACCCCACTTGCTCTCGCTTCCGGCACGGTGCATCATGATCGCTTGTGTTTTCAAAGCGAGTTCAACCATGAAGCTAGCAAGCCTGATTGCCGCCGTGGCGGTTGGCAGCGCGGCCGTCGCCGCGCCTCAGCCCTTTGATGTCAACGACCTGGTCATGATGGACCGGGTGGGGGCGCCGGTTTTGTCTCCCGATGGCAAAACCGTGGCCTTTACCGTCCGTTCAACCGATTATGATGCCAACAAGGGTGAAACATCCCTGTGGACCGTTGCGACAGACGCGGGCAGTCCCGCCAAGCGCGTGGACGAAAAAACCGGTGCCGCCGGCCCGCAATGGAGCGCGGATTCGTCCGGCGTTTATTTCCTGGCCGACCACGATGACGTCAATCAGCTGTGGCACCTGCCTGCCGACGATGGGGAGGCACGGGTTGTCAGCGATCTGCCGCTGGACATCAACAGCTTCAGGCTTTCACCCCAGGGCGACCGGGTGCTGTTTTCCGCTGATGTTTTCATGGATTGCGAAAGCGATGATGCCCTGGCCTGCACCGACAGCCGGCTGAAGGAGCGCGCAGACAATCCGGCCACGGGCATGGTTTACGATCGCATGTTCGTACGCCACTGGAGCCAGTGGAGCGATGGTCGGCGGGCGCAGCTGTTTGTTGCCGACCTCAACAGCGACGGTACGCTGGGCCAGCCGCGCTGGCTGACGCCGGGCATGGACGGCGACATTCCTTCCAAGCCGTTTGGCAGCAGCGCGGAATTTGCCTTTGCCCCCGACGGACAAAGCGTCTATTTCAGCGTCAATCTTGACGGCGCATCCGAACCCTGGTCAACCGATCACAACATCTGGCACCTGGCGCTGGACGGCACTTCAGAAGCCACAAACCTGACCGCCGGCAACAAGGCCTGGGACGCCTTTCCCCTGCCCTCGCCCGACGGCAAAACCCTTTATTACCTGGCCATGTCCGTGCCCGGCTTTGAGTCCGACCGCTTTGCGATCATGGCGCTGGACCTTGAAACCGGCGAGTCCCGCGAAGTGGCCCCCGACTGGGATCGTTCCGCCAGCCCGCTCGGGCTGTCCGATGACGGCAAAACGCTTTATACCAGCGCCGACAACGAAGGCAGCCACGCCCTGTTTGCCATCGACGTGGACAGCGGCGAGGTGGCCCCCCTGGTGGACAGCGGCAGCGTCACCGGCTTTGATGTGGCTGGAAACAGCACCGTGGTCGGTCA
>DATGTG010000066.1:0-2707 GCA_035301965.1 Wenzhouxiangella sp.
AAGCTCAGGCCGAGAAGGTTCTTCAGGCCGCCCTGGATCAGCCCCACCCAATCCATGGCCGCACTGGCAGATTGCTTCTCCGGCGGCTTTCGCTCACCGATATCGGCCACCAGCTCGTAGAGCAGCGCATCGTAGCGCTCGAAACGCCGCTCGAGAGTGGCGAAGTATTCGCGCTCGGCCACATGCACGGCACCAATCAGATCCAGCCTGCGCCCGGAAGCGTCCACATATTGCACCAGCGCCACCTGAAGAGCGCGCGGAGCGCTCCCGTCGCTGTCAATGCGAACGAAACTGTCCGGCAGCTCAATGGCAAAAGCCGGTGAAACCAGCAGAATGCCGGCCAACAGCCACACCAGCGCCCGCCGGCGTTCAGTCGACGGAATCATCCTGCGCCTTCTCGCGGCCCAGCTCGTATTGCTGGGCGTCTACCACGGCAATGGCGGTCATATTGACCACGCGCCTGACCGTGGCCGATGGCGTCAATACATGAGCCGGACGACCTATGCCCATCAGCATGGGGCCAACGGTCACCCCCTTGCCAATGACGCGGGCCATGGAAAAGGCGATGTGAGCCGCATCCTGGTTGGGCATGACCAGAAGATTGGCCTGGCCGCGCAGGCGCGAATTGGGGAAGATCCGCTCTCTTATGGACGGCATCAGGGCCGCATCGGCGCGCATCTCGCCCTCGACCTCAAGATCGGGCGCGCGCTCGCGCAACATGTTGAACACGCGCCGCATCTTGGCCGATGAGTCATCAACGTGGCTGCCAAAGTTGGAGTGCGAGCACAGCGCAATGCGCGGCGTCATGCCGAACATGTGCAGCCGCTCGGCCGCCATCAGCGTCAGCTCCACCAGCTGCTCGGCGCTGGGGTTGGGATTGACGTGGGTATCACAGACAAAATAGGTGCCGCTGTCATTGGCCATGGCCGACAGCGCGCCCAGCGTGCCGCTGTTGCCGCGGGTTCCGAACACCTCGTTGATGTACTGCAGCTTTTTCTGATAGCGCCCAACCACGCCGCAAATCAGCGCATCAGCCTCGTTGCGGTGCACCATGACGGCGGCAATGACGGTGGTGCGCGTGCGCATGATGGCCTTGGCCGAATCGGGCGTCACCCCGCGCCGCTGGGTAATTTCATGAAACGTCTGCCAGTATTCCTTGAAGCGCGGGTCGGACTCGGGGTTGACCAGCTCGAAGTCACGCTCCGGACGAATTCTCAGCCCCGCGCGCTCGATGCGCATGTCGACCACGGCCGGGCGGCCAATCAGAATGGGCCTGGCCAGACCATCATCGACAATGGACTGCACCGCGCGCAGCACGGTTTCTTCCTCGCCCTCGGCGAACACCACTCTTTTGGGGTCGTGCCGTGCGGCGTCAAACACCGGCTTCATCAGCAGCCCGGTTCTGAACACGTGCTGATACAGGCGCTCGCGGTAGGCGCGCATGTCGTCAATGGGGCGGGTGGCAACGCCCGAATCCATGGCCGCCTGGGCCACCGCCGGCGCCAGGTGCGCCAAAAGCCGGGGGTCAAAAGGCTGCGGAATCAGATAGTCGGGTCCGAATTTCGGCACCTCTCCGCCATAGGCACGGGCCGCCACATCAGAAGCCTCCATCTGGGCAAGGTCGGCCAGGGCATGCACGCAGGCCATTTTCATTTCATCGTTGATGGCCGTGGCGCCGACATCCAGCGCGCCGCGGAAAATGTACGGAAAGCACAGGACGTTGTTGACCTGGTTGGGAAAATCCGACCGGCCGGTGGCAATCAGCGCGTCCGGGCGCGCCTTGCGGGCCACATCGGGCATGATTTCTGGCACCGGGTTGGCCAGCGCCAGAATGATGGGCTGATCGGCCATGGCCTTGACCATGTCCGCCGTGAGAACGCCCGGCGCAGACACGCCCAAAAACACGTCGGCACCGTCAATGGCCTCGCCCAGGGTGCGCATGTCGGTATCAATGGCGTAAACCGCCTTGCGCTTGTCCATTTCGCTGCTGCGACCGACATACACCACCCCTTCGCGGTCGCATACCATAATGTTTTCGCGCTTCAGGCCCATGGTGACCAGCAGGTCCAGGCAGGCAATGCCGGCCGCTCCGGCCCCCGAAGCCACCAGGCGAATGTTTTCGAGCTTTTTGTCAACCAGCTGCAGCCCGTTGATCAACGCGGCCGCAGCAATAATGGCCGTGCCGTGCTGGTCGTCATGAAACACGGGAATGTTCATGCGCTTTTTGAGCGCGTCTTCAACCTCAAAGCATTCAGGCGCCTTGATGTCTTCCAGGTTGATGCCGCCAAAGGTCGGCTCCAGGCTGGCAACGATATCAATCAGCTTTTCAGGGTCGTCCTCGTCAATCTCGATATCAAACACGTTGATGTCGGCAAACTTCTTGAACAGCACGCCCTTGCCTTCCATGACCGGCTTGGATGCCGCCGCACCGATATCACCCAGGCCCAGCACGGCCGTGCCGTTGGATACGACAGCGACAAGGTTCCCGCGAGCCGTGTAGTCAAGCGCCTTGAGCGGATCCTTGGCGATCTCCTCGGAGGCCGCCGCCACGCCCGGCGAATAGGCCAGCGCCAGGTCCCTGGCGGTGGTCAGCGCCTTGGTCGGCACCAGCTTGATCTTGCCGGGCGGGTGCTGGCGATGGTATTCGAGCGCTTCTTCGCGGAACTTGTCTTGGTCGGTCATGGCACCTTCGGGCCGGCGTGCGGCA
>DATGTG010000067.1:0-8346 GCA_035301965.1 Wenzhouxiangella sp.
GCGGCTTGAGGAATAAAGGGAGGGTGCATCGCCGGGCTGGCTGGCTGTATAATCCCGCCATGGTAATCCTTGAAGCGACAGGATTGCGCATCGGTTTGCAACAGTGACGAGGTCTGCGCGGCGTGTTTGACGAAAGTGATCAAAGGTTCCTCAAAACATTCAGCTGGGTTCAGGTCGGGCTGATCGGTTTTGCCGTACTCATTCTTCTGCTGGCCTGGGGTATTCACAGGTATGAGTTCAACACCGAGCCCAGCACAGCACGACAAAGCGCTGTGAAGGACCGGCTGGCGCCGGTGGCCGGCGTCTACAGCGGCGATACCGGCCGGGCGGCTGCGCAGGCTGCGGCTGAAAAGGCGGCGGCAGCCAGCGTCGACAAGGTCGCTTTCGACGGCTCCACCGATGGCGAAATGATTTACAGCCAGGTCTGCGCGGCCTGTCACGACACCGGTGCCGCAGGAGCGCCTGTATCCGAGCCCGGCGCCTGGGACGAACAGCTTGAAAAAGGCTACGACACGCTGCTGACGCACGCCATAGAAGGCTTCAACGCCATGCCTGCCCGCGGCGGGCGGGCCGATCTGAACGATGAGCAGGTGGCCGCCGCTCTCGACTACATCATCGACAAGGTCGAATAAAGCCTTATCCGCTCACGCCTGACCGATTCCATCAGATCGGGAAACAGGCGCAGAAATGCGGCCTCTATGGCTGCATCATGCGCATCCAGCAGGCTCAGTCCCCGGGCCAGTGGCCAGCTGCGTCCGTGGCGACGCGCCAGCAGCACAAAGATCTCGTTCAGCATGTCGCGCTGGCCCAGGCGCAGCCACAGTCTGCGCTGGCTGGCCCAGCGACTGAAGCGAACCAGCCGTGGCGGCAGCTCGGCTTCATGGCGCGCCAGCATCCGGCTAATCTGCTGATTCATGTGGTTCAGATCGGTCGGACCGAACCGGTCCCAGTGACGCGTCAGCATCAAATCGAACAGAACATCAAAAATGATTCCGCCATAGCGCCGCCACGGCGGCTGGAGATTTTCCAGAAGCTCCGCGACCGCAGGGTGTGAATCGCAAAAGCTGTCTATGTGACGATGCAGGCGAACGCCGGCCGCCCAGCTGGACGGCAGCTTTTCAAGCGCCTGCAGCCCCTTGACGTGATCGCCCAGAAACGCTCCGAGACGAAAGCCTTCGTCCGGGCCTGCCAGTACCACATGTGCCAGATGATTCATGCCTGAAATCGCTGCAGCCAGCGGGAATAGTGGGTTATGATGATGCCCCGCAATAATTGCGCTGGCAATTGTCTATCAGGGTATCAGGATGGGTTCAGACGCCGTTCAATTTCCAACCGAAACAACCGACCTGTTCATTGCCGGCCCGGCTGGCCGTCTTGAATGCATGGCCGACGTTCCCGAGCCGGATGAAGCGCGCGCAGTCACAGCCGTGCTGTGTCACCCGCATCCCCAGCATGGCGGCACCATGCGCAACAAGGTGGTGACCATCATGGAGCGCAGCCTGCGGGAACTGGGGCTGCGCACGCTGCGCTTCAATTTTCGCGGCGTAGGCAAAAGCGAAGGCGAGTTCGATGACGGCGCCGGCGAACTGGATGATCTGCTGGCCGTGGTCGACTGGGTCAGGCGGGCACGTCCAAACGATATCCTGTGGCTGGGCGGTTTTTCATTTGGTGGCTATATCGCGCTCAAGGGCGCCCAGAGTCTGCCGGTTGCCCAGCTCATAACCATTGCCCCCCCCGTGGAGCGCTACGGTTTTGCCGATCTTGAAGCTCCGGACTGCCCCTGGCTGGTGGTCCAGGGTGATGAGGACGAGGTCGTGTCACCGCAGGCGGTTTATGACTGGGCCGAACAAATGGGCACCGACGCCGTCAGCCTTGTGGTCATGGAAGACACCGGCCACTTTTTCCACCGCCGACTGATGGATTTGCGCGGTCTGATCAAGAACCACGTGCGCCCCAACCTGCCCTGACCCCGATGGAAAAGGATGGTCCGCTTGTGCGCTATCGGGCGCTGGTCGAAAGCGGCCGGCTAAAGCACGACCCGGCCCAGCAGGCCGTTGTTGATCGCCTGCAAACCTGTTTTGACCAGCTTGTCAACAAAAAAACCGGCTGGCTGGGCCGGTTGCGCAAGCATTACAGGCCGGTTCAGGGCCTCTACCTGCACGGTCGCGTCGGGCGCGGCAAGACCCTGCTCATGGATCTGTTTGCCGGCAGCCTGGATGCCGCCGAAATCCCCGTCTGGAGAATTCACTTCCACCGTTTCATGGACCACGTCCAAAACGAGCTGGGGCAGCGCGCCGGCCAGCGCGACCCGCTGCCCGACATTGCCGCCGATATTGCCGCGCGCTGCCGGGTGCTTTGTTTTGACGAGCTGCACGTCAGCGACATTGGCGACGCCATGATTCTGAGCGGACTGTTTACCCGGCTGTTCGAGCGCGGCCTGTGCCTGGTGGCCACCAGCAACAGCGCGCCTGATGAGCTTTATGCCGACGGCCTGCAGCGCCAGCGTTTCCTGCCGGCCATTGCCGCTGTGGAAAAGCACTGTGACGTTGTGGAGCTGATCAGCGAAAACGACTACCGGCTGCGCGAGCTGCGCCGCAGCAAGGTGTTTTTCAGCCCGCTTGACG
The DNA here is from genome assembly GCA_035301965.1 of Wenzhouxiangella sp. Lineage (GTDB taxonomy): Bacteria > Pseudomonadota > Gammaproteobacteria > Xanthomonadales > Wenzhouxiangellaceae > Wenzhouxiangella. Next base: position 2,625 of record DATGTG010000067.1, read on the forward strand.
AGCAGGCCCGGGAAAACATGCGCGAGCGCTTTGACTCGCTGGCGCGCGGCAACAATGCCAGTAGCAATCCCCTGACCGTACGCGGCCGAAAAATTGTGCCGGTGCGGCGCGCGGGGTCGGTCGCCTGGTTTGATTTTGACATCTTGTGCAAAGGCCCGCGATCCAGCAGCGACTACATCGACCTGGCCCAGCGTTTTGAAACCCTGCTGATCAGCGATGTTCCCGCCATGTCGGACATGGACAACAATCCGGCGCGGCGCTTCATTCACCTGGTGGACGAATGCTACGACCGCGCGGTCAATCTCATTGTTTCAGCTGCCGCCGAACCGGCCATGCTGTACACCGGAACACAACTGAACGGGCCGTTTGAGCGCACCGCCTCAAGGCTGATCGAAATGCAAAGCCGGGATTATCTGGCGCGCCCGCACCGCTCGTGGAGCCCGCCAGTCGCTGCGGAACAGGCGGCCGGCAGCTGACCGCTGACACTTGCCAAAAAACGCAGCGTCATTCCCGACAATTTTCAATCAGCGTTTTGATGATGTGCTGGACATAGTCGTCATAGGCCTGCTCGTCCTGATCGGGCAGCAGCCCCTGAGCCTGCAGGTGCAAATAGCCCACATAGGTTGAATACATGAGGTTGGCGCGGTGGCGGGCCTCTTCATCCGAAAGCCCCAGTTCCGCCAGTGCAGTGGCCAGATGGCGTATCCGCCGCCGCGTGACGCGCTGCAAAACCGGGCGTATGCTGGGATGATCGGGCGACGAACACAAGGCGGCATAAATGGCGTGTGTCAGCGTTTGCCGGCTGGTGCGCCACACAAAACCCTTGAGCCGCTCCACCGGCGCCTCCGCGCTGCTCAGTGACTGCTGCAACTGCTGCCTGTCCTGCTGCTCCCAGCGTGCCAGCGACTGGCTCAAAAGCGCATCACGGCTGGAAAAGTGCCAGTAGAAGCTGCCCTTGGTCACCCCCATCTGCCGCGCCAGCGGCTCCACTCTCAGCGACTCCACCCCCCTGTCGCCGATCAGTTCCAGGGCGGCCCGCTCCCAGTCGGCCGGCGTCAATGACGCTTTTTCGCTGGTATTCCGGCCTGCTGCGCTTGATTTACTCATGTTGAACCACGATTGTAAAACCATTGGAATACACCGGCACCGAAGCGTACTCTTGTTAAACGCCCCGGCCGGACAAATATGAAAGCTGATTGACTTAACAAAAAGGTAAAACCATACTATACCGTATGGACGTTGTGCGCAAACTTAACGATGATGAAATTCGCCGGCGGCAGATCTGGACTGACGATGGCGTACGCCTGAACCTGCGTTATTACGGCGACGATCGTGCGCCGTGTGTATTGATGGCTCACGGATTTGGCCAGACACAGTACGCATGGCAGGAAACCGGACGCCAGCTGGCCGCCATCGGCTGGCAGGCGGTCAGCTATGACGCCCGCGGACACGGCGAAAGCGACCGCTCGCCCAACGGCGAGTACGATTTCGAACAGTTCATTGAAGACTTTCGTCGCGTCTGTGCATCTCTGCCCAACACCCCCGCCGTCATCGGCGCTTCAATGGGCGGCCTGACCGCGCTGCTGGCGCATTCGGAGCGACCCAAGGTTGAGCTGGCCTCAATTGTTCTGGTTGACATTGCGCCGCGCTGGGACGACAGCGGCGTGGAAGCCATGCTGGCCTTCATGCGCCAAAACCCCAAGGGCTTTGAAAGCCTTGAAGCCGCCAAGGACGCGGTGCGCGGCTTTCTGCCGCACCGGCGTCATTACAACTCCACCACCGGCCTGATGCGCAACCTGCGCCAGGGCAAGGACGGCCGCTGGTATTGGCACTGGGATCCCGCCATGCTGGCGCTGGCCGAGAAGAGTGGCAGCCTTCAGTCACGCATGAAGTCTGCATCGCGCCGCCTGAAAATCCCGACCCTGCTGGTGGCCGGTGGCCAGAGCGAAATTATCGGCCAGGAGCACATCAAGGAATTTCTGAAGCTTGCCCCGCATGCCGAGCGCACCACCATTGAAGAGGCCGGGCACACGGTTGCCGGCGACAAAAATGACCATTTCATGGGGGCCGTCACGCCGTTTCTTCAGCGCCAGGCCACCAATGGAGAAAGTCAAACATGATGATTCTGCTGTTTTTGCTGGCCCTGCTGATTGCCGGGCTGGCCTGTGCCTTTATCCGCGTCTCAGCGGCCGCCTGGGTCGCTGTCACCGCCATCGTCGGGCTGGCATTCACTGTTTTTGGCCAGCCGGGCTGGGTGACGCTGATCCTGTTCTGGCTGCTGTTCATTCCGGTGGCTGCAATACTGGTCAACCGCAGCTGGCGGCGGCAGTTCATTACGGCCAGGGCGCTGGATGCCTTTGCCAAAATGACGCCGCAGATTTCAGAAACCGAGCAAATTGCCCTGGACGCCGGCACCGTTGGTTTTGAAGGTGAGCTGTTTGGCGGCAAGCCCAACTGGAACCGCTTCATCAAGCAGCCGCTGCCCGAACTGAATGCCGAGGAGCAGGCGTTTATCGATGGCCCGGTGGAGCAGCTGTGCGGCATGCTCAACGAATGGGAAAACACCCATTACCGGGCCACCGTGACCGACGAAGTATGGGACTTCATGCGTGAAAACAAATTCTTCGGCATGATCATTCCCAAGGAATTTGGCGGGCTCGGCTTTTCCGCCAGCGCCCACCGCGCCGTGCTGCAAAAAGTGGCCGGCGTCTCCCAGGTCACCGGCGCCATTGTGGCCGTCCCCAATTCACTCGGTCCGGCCGAGCTGCTGGTTGACTACGGCACCGACGAGCAGAAAAATCACTACCTGCCGCGCCTGGCCACCGGCGAGGAAATTCCCTGCTTTGGCCTGACCAGCACCGTGGCCGGCTCCGATGCCACCTCCATTGCCGACTACGGAGTGGTTTGCAAGGGCCAGTGGAAAGGCAAGGAAACCCTGGGCATTCGCCTCAATTTTGAAAAGCGCTATATCACGCTGGCTCCAGTGGCCACCGTGGTTGGGCTGGCCTTCAGACTGTACGATCCGGACGGCCTGATCGGCAACAGGGAAGACATCGGCATTTCGGTTGCGCTGGTGCCGGCCGATACCGAAGGGCTGGACATTGGCCGGCGCCACCTGCCGCTCAACGTCCCCTTTCCCAACGGACCGATACGCGGCAAGGATGTGTTCGTTCCGCTTGATGCCCTTCTGGGCGGCGTGGAGCACGCCGGCCAGGGCTGGCGCATGGTGATTGAATCGCTGTCGGTCGGACGGGCGATCTCACTGCCGTCGTCCACCACGGGCGGCTCCAAGTCCATCGCCCTGGTTACCGGCGCCTACGCAAGAATTCGCAAGCAGTTCAACCTGCCCATAGGCCGCTTTGAAGGAATCGAAGAGGCGCTGGCCAGAATTGCCGGCCACACCTACGCCATCAGCGCCCTGTCGCGCCAGACGGCGGCAGCGGTCGATGCCGGCGAGCGTCCGGCCGTGGCCGGCGCCATCGCCAAGTCCCACGCCACCGAATATGGCCGCGAAATCATCAAGGACGCCATGGACATCCACGGGGGCAAGGGCATTATCCTTGGGCCAAGGAATTATCTCGGTCGCGCCTGGCAGGGCGCGCCCATATGGATCACCGTTGAGGGCGCCAACATTCTCACGCGCTCGCTGATGATTTTTGGACAGGGCGCCATCCGCTGCCATCCGTACATCCTCAAGGAACTTGAGGCCCTCAATATCGAGGATGAGGACGAGCGCCTGTTCGAATTCGACCGCCTTTTGTTCAGCCACATCGGCCACAGCATCTCAAATGCCGTAAGGGCGTTTGTGCTGGGCCTGAGCTTTGCCCGCTTTGCCGCCGTGCCCAGCGACCGGCGAACCCGCAAGTACTACCGCAAGCTCAGCCGCTACAGCGCCGGTTTTGCGTTTTTGTCCGACGTGGCCATGCTCACCTATGGCGGCAAGCTCAAGATGAAAGAAATGATTTCCGGCCGCCTGGGCGATGCGCTCAGCCACTTGTACATTTGCGCTTCCATGCTGCGTCGCTTTGAGCACGATGCGCGTCCGAGCGCCGACCAGCCGATTCTGGCCTGGGCCTTTCACGACGCCATCTTCAAAACCCAGCAGGCCATGCGCGCGGTCATAGACAACTACCCGCTGGCATGGCTGCGGCCCTTTCTGCGCCTGATCATTTTTCCGTTCGGCCGCATCGAGCGCGCCCCCAACGACCGGCTCACCCACAAGGTGGCCGCTCTTCTGCTGTCTCCTTCGGACACCCGCAGTCGCCTTGCGCGCGGCATTTACACATCCGACAGAAGCGGCAACTGGCTGGGCATCATCGAGCGCCTGCTGCCCGATGTCATTGCCGCCGAGCCGCTGGAGCGACGCCTGACCAAGGCCGTGCGTTCCGGACTTGTTTCCGGCTATACGTTCCAGCAACAGCTGGAAGAAGCGCTTTCCAGGGGTATTCTGGACAAGGATGAAGTCAAGCAGCTTTCGGCGCTGCGCGAGCGGGTGCTTGAGATCATCAGCGTTGATGACTTCGACCTTTCCGAAATGCAGGCCGGCCTGTCGGATCATGCCGAAGCCATCAGGAACAATCGCGAACAGGCCGCCTGAACGATTCTGCCGCCCGCTCTGGGCTATAATTTCACCGGGCCGGACAGCATGCTGTTCGGCCAAACACCAAACAGCAGGTTTACGGGAAACCGGTGCAAATCCGGTGCTGCCCCCGCAACTGTATGCGGCATCAATACCTTTGATGTGACTGAATGCAACCACTCCGGCCCGTGCCGGGGGAAGGTTTCAGCCCGGCCGTTTCAAGTCAACGGCCGCCGCCAGCCAGGAGACCGGCCTGCTGCACCAAAAAACCATCAACCGGGTTGCGGCGGGCAACCGGGAGTCTTGATAAACGCCGCGTGCAGCCGGCATTTTCCTGACCTCTCTCCTGCCCGCCTCCGGCCACTGCGCGGGTGAGCGCCAGGAGAAACAATGCACAAGTCAATTCTTTATTCGGGACTGGCAGCCACCAGTCTGTTTTTTGCAGCGCCGGCCACTGCCGCCGACAATTTTGAAGGTGAGCCCATTGTGGTCACGGCCAGTCGCAGCGAACAGGCCGATGCCGGGCTGGCGCGTTCATCCGTCATCAGCCGCGAACAGATCGAACACAGCCAGGCTCCCGACCTGCTTGAGCTTTTGCGTCTTGAAGCAGGTCTGGATGTTGCCCGCGGCGGCGGCCCCGGCTCACAGACGTCGGTCTTCATGCGCGGCAGCAACTCCAACCACATGCTGGTGCTGATCGATGGCGTGCGCGCAGCCGCCGCCGGCACCGGCGCCTTTACCTGGGAGTCCATGGATCCGGCCATTGTTGAGCGCATTGAAATCGTGCGCGGCCCGCAGGCCGCCCGCTGGGGATCCGACGCCATAGGCGGCGTGATCCAGATCTTTACCCGCACGCCTGATGGAGCACACATGCGCGGCGCCTGGGGCCGCTATCGCGATCGCAGCGTGTCGGCCGCCGTTGGCAGCGCACCTTTCTCGTTGGGTGCCAGCGTGCGCAAGGTCGAAGGGTTTTCCGCCCAGAACGAACGCGGCTTTTTCTACGACCCCGACAACGACGGTTTCGAAAACGCCAGCCTGACCATGGGCGGAGAATACAGCCTTGCAGCCGGCGAGCTTTCATGGAGCATGCGCGGCAACGATGGCCAGGTGGAGTTTGACCAGGGTGTGTCCGACATTCAAAGC
>DATGTG010000068.1:0-23643 GCA_035301965.1 Wenzhouxiangella sp.
CATGGGCGACCCCGACACCGAGGAGGGGCGGGCCCAGCTTGAACGCCAGTCGCCGCTCAACCACGTCGAAAAAATTGCCCGGCCGCTGCTGGTCATCCAGGGCGCCAACGACCCGCGCGTCAAGCAGGCCGAGTCCGATCAGATTGTCGCGGCCATGCGCGACGCCGGCCTGCCGGTGGAATACATTCTGGCGCCCGACGAGGGCCACGGGTTTTCCGGCCGCGACAACCGCCTGGCCATGTTCGCCCGCACCGAGGAGTTTCTGGCCGCGCATCTGGGCGGGCGCCATCAGAAAGACATGGAAGAGCGCGTAAGAAACCGCCTCGATGAGATCACCGTGGATGTGGCCGGTGTTTCCGCCGCCGGGCCTTCCGAAGACCTCGAATCGGTCAAAACGGCGCCGCTTCCAGACAGCCGCGCCGAGCGGGTGGCCGCCGGCAGCTTTTCATACCGGCTGGCCATGCTTGTGCAGGACAATGAATTTGAAATGCAGGCCGACAGGCGCATTGAAAAACAGCAGGACGACGACGGCCGCCGGCTGGTTGTAACCACCGACACCTCATCGGCCATGGGCGCGGCCAGCGACCAGATCATTCTGAACGCGGACTCGCTGACGCCCGTCCATCGCGTCATGGCCCAGCAGCCGATTCTGATCAAGGTTGACTACAGCGATTCGCAGATCACCGGCACCATCGAGGCCGCCGGCGAAGCACCAGTCAACATCAGCCTGGATGCGCCGGTGTTCGGCGGCGACGGCGCGCTTGAAGCAGCCATTCTGGGCATGGATCTCGAGGACGGATTCAGCGTCCCGGTGCGCATCGCCGAAATCGCGCCCCTGCAGCGCGTGCGTTTCTTTACCGTGGCGGTTGCCGGCCGTGAAGACATCGAAGTGCCGGCCGGCGAATTCAACGCCTGGAAGGTCGAGCTGACGGCGGTGGACGGCGAGGGCGGCGACCTGACGCTGTGGGTGGGCACGGACACACCGCGCGTTCTTCTGAAAACGGACGGCGCGCTGCCGCCGGAAATGGGCGGCGGACGCTATACCACCGAGCTGACCTCAAGCGAGCCGTCTTCGCCCTGAATGCGTGATGACCCGTGCGTGGTCACCCACTTGCGCTGGCCGCCTGCCTGAAGGCGGCCAGCGTTTTTTCATCGAACAGCACAAAGCGCACAAGCACATTTTGCGGCGCATGGGCGCGCACGGTGTCAATGGCTATGCGCGCCGCCTCGTCCAGCGGGTAGCCGAATATTCCCGCTGACAGGGCCGGAAAGCCAATTGAGCCGATATCGTTTTCAGCGGCCAGCGCCAGCGCGCTTTCATAGGCCGCGGCCAGCAGCTTTTGGGCTGGATGATCCGTGTCGTAGCGCGGCCCCAGCGCGTGAATGACCCACTGGTTGGGCAAGTCAAAACCCGGGGTGATAACGGCCTGGCCCGGCCTGATGGGCGCCAGCGGCCTGCAGGCCCTGGCCAGTTCGGGCCCGGCGGCGCGATGCAGAGCGCCGGCCACGCCGCCGCCCGGCTGCAGCTGCGCATTGGCTGCGTTGACCACGGCCTCAAGGTCTTGCTGACGGGAAATGTCGCCCTGAACACATTCAATGCTGGCTGTCATGACGTTTATTCTCCAGGCAAGCGGTATGAACACAAGCATTATGCCGCACCCTGTTTTTCCGGCTGGCGCATAATGACCGACTCCCGCCAACTGCAACACCATGCCCGAACTGCCTGAAGTTGAAACCACCCGACTTGGCCTGCAGCCCCATGCAGAGGGCCATGTCATTGCCGCCGTCACGGTGCGCCAGCCGCAGCTGCGCTGGCCGGTGCCGGATGCCATCGGGCGCGCCGTTGATCAAGAAGTGACCCGCCTCGAGCGGCGCGGCAAATGGCTGATCTGGCGGCTGTCCGACGGATCGCTGCTGTGGCATTTGGGCATGTCGGGCTCGTTTCGCGTGTGGGACAACCCGCCGGCGCCGGCGCGCCACGACCATATCGATGTGATTTTCGACGCCGGCCACGTCATTCGCTACACCGACCCGCGCCGTTTCGGGGCGCTGTTGTGGGGCGGCAGCGATCCGCTGGCCCATCCGCGCCTGGCCAGCCTGGGCCCGGAGCCGCTGGGCGGAGATTTCAGCGGCCAGTGGCTGTACAGGCTCGGCCGCAGCCGGCGCGTGGCGGTCAAGAACTTCATCATGAACGCCGCCGTGGTGGTCGGCGTGGGCAATATCTACGCCTGCGAGGCGCTGTTTTCTGCCGGCATTGATCCGCGCCGCGCCGCCGGCCGCATTTCCCTGCAGCGCTACCAGCGCCTAGCCGAACAGATCAGGACCACGCTGGGGCAGGCCATTGAAGCCGGCGGCACCACGCTCAGCGACTTTACCGACAGCCGCGGCCAGCCGGGGTATTTTGCCCAAAAGCTGTCTGTCTATGGCCGCGAGGGCCGGCCGTGCCGGGCCTGCGCCCAACCTGTCCGGCGCATTGTCCAGGGCCAGCGCAGCACTTTTTTCTGCGCGCGCTGTCAGCGTTGATCAGACCCCTGCCACTGTCTATTTTCATGATTCTCCCTGCCGGCTGCCGCTTCAGCTTCTTTTTCAAGCCATGACTCCGGACGCTGCGCCGGGCTTTTTGGCCGTTGCTGCGCTGGCCCTTGCCGGCGGTGCCCTGCTCAATTTCATGCCCTGTGTCTTTCCGGTGCTGTCGCTCAAGGCTCTGGAGCTGACGCGCACCGACAAAAAGCGGCGCCTGCGCCACGGCCTGGCCTACAGCGCCGGGGTGGTGTGCGGCTTTGCTGGCGTGGCCGCCGTTCTTCTTGTTTTAAGAGCGGGCGGGCAGGCGCTGGGCTGGGGGTTTCAGCTGCAGTCACCGCTGACGGTCGCGCTGCTGGCGCTGCTCTTTTTTGCTCTGGCGCTGTCGCTGTCGGGGCTTTTTGAATGGCGCGGGCTTTTCTCGGGGCGCGGCCAGGCATTGACCGACAAACAGGGCGCTGCCGGTTCATTTTTTACCGGCGTGCTTGCCTGCGTTGTGGCCAGCCCTTGCACGGCGCCGGCCATGGGCATTGCGCTGGGCGCCGCCGCGCTGATGCCGGGCCCGCAGGCCTTGAGCATTTATGTGTTTCTGGGCGCGGGCATGGCCGCACCCATGCTGGCCCTGAGCCTGGTGCCCGGGCTGTTGGCCCGGCTGCCGGCGCCGGGGCCGTGGATGATCACCCTGCAGAAGCTGCTCGCCTTTCCGCTGTATCTGACCGTGGTGTGGCTGCTGTGGGTGCTGGGCCGGCTGGCCGGGGCCGACGCCGTGACCGCCATGCTGCTGGCCATGGTTTTGCTGGCGCTGGTGCTGTGGCTGGGCACGCTGGCCAACCGCAGCCAGACCTTGGAAAGCCTGCGTCATGTGCTGATGGGCCTGGGGCTGATCGGCGTTCTGGCCGGCCTGGGGGCGGCCGCGGGCGAGGGTGCCGGCGGGCGCACCGGCCCCGGCGAGCCTTTTTCCCGCGAGCGCCTGGCCGAGCTGCGCGCCGATCCGGAAACGGCCGTGCTGGTCAATGTAGGCGCCGACTGGTGCCTGACATGCCAGGTCAACGAAAGGGTGGCGCTGGAAACCGGGGCCGTGCAAACGCTGCTTGAAGAGCGCCGCGTGGTGTACATGAAGGCCGACTGGACGCGCCGCGATGAAGACATCAGCCGCTATCTGGCCGAATTCGACCGCAACAGCCTGCCCTTTTACCTGCTTTATCCCCGCGACGGGCGCCCGCCGGAGCGGCTGCCGCTGATTCTGCGGCCGGCCACGGTCAGGTCTGCCGTTGAAGCGCTTGATGGACCGCCGTCGCCGGCCAACTGACGGCTGCAGCGAACATCCGGGCCGCACGAAACGCTGTACAGCGGGGCGCTGAAGGTCTATGCTGGAATTCCGCAATCTCCACAAGGGAGTCCGGCCATGAGCACCAACCGCATCATTGGAATCATTCTGATCATCATTGGCGGCGGCCTGCTTTTTTACGGCATCCAGGCCACCGGTTCCATTACCGAGGACGTTCACCAGTCCCTGACCGGTCGGTTTACCGACACCACCACCTGGTATCTTTTGGGCGGCGCGGCCGCGCTGGTGGTGGGGCTGGTTTTGGCCATCAAGCGCCGCTGAGCGCGTCCGGCGTCACGGACTGCAGGCAAAGGGCCTGACGGCAGGTTTTTACTGCCTTTCGAAGTTGCTGCGGAAAATGGTTTCTCCGCCGCCACCGCCCGCTGCGCCGCCGCCATTGGGGAAAAATCCCGAGGTGACGCCCGGCACCCGGCCGAACTCGTTGCTGCTCAAATCAAGCGTAAACACTTCCGCCGTATGCGGCTCGCCGGTGGGCGGAAACAGCCCGTTGCTGTAGCTTTGTTCGGCCACTGAGAACACCAGCTGCTGGCCATTGGCCGACCACGACACGCCCATGCCAATGACGCCGGGGTTGAAGCTCGCCATAACCCAGCCGCTGCCGCTGGCATCTATCATGAGCAGCTCGGTTTCAACCGGCTGGTCCATGACCGCGCTGGGGTAGGTCATGCGAAAAAAGGCCAGCAGGGAGCCGTCGGGAGAAAACGACGGCCACGCATGGGTTTGTACAATAACGTTCAGCCCGTCGCTGAATACCTGTGGCTGGGTCAACGTGCCTGTGCGCCGGTATTCGCCGGTGCTGTCGCGCGCGAACATGACCAGTCCGGCGGCGGCTGTCGGGCGCCCGGTGTTGTCGACAACATCCACATAGGCCGGCGTAACAAACTGGTCGCTGCCCGGCACCCAGCTGATGCCCACAAACTCCGAATTATAGAAGTCGTACATGCTGCCGTTGCCGATCTCGGCGCTGGACAGCAAAAATCCGTCGCTGCCGCGCAGCACCAGCAGCTGCCTGTAGGCACCGCCCTGCTGCTGATCGTTGGACGAGGCCAGAAGATTGACAAAAGCAACCCGCTGGCCGTTGTCGGAGGCGCGGCTGAACTGCGGACTGGCAAACAGGTAGCTGCCGTCCGGTAGCGGTTCGGTCACGTTGTCGTGAAGCTTGCGCGTTTGCCCGGTGACCAGATCGTGCAGGAACAGATCCGTGGACGGCTCGTTGGGCTGGGCCGGGTCGGAGCTGGACAGGGTGACAGTGCGCCCGTCCCGCCCGACAAAGGCAAATTCGTTGTATGGAAGGCCGGTATTGACCGGCACCACCGTGCCCTGGTCGGCCCTGAACAGGCCCGTAGGGCCGGTCGGACCGCTGGCCTTGGCCGAAAAGACCGTTTGCGCTGCGGCCGGCGACAGCAACGTTGCCAGCAGCAGGATAAAAAGCCCGGACAGCAGGCGACTGAAAGCTGTAGATGCGGAAACGAACCGAGCAGGCATGGAACACCTCCCTGTTGACTGAACGCGCGCGGCTGTTCATTTACGCGCAGCGCTGCAGCAAATCGGCTCATTGCCCAACCCCGGTTATGTATCCGGCCATTAAAAATGCCGCTGGCTTGTCGGCCAGCGGCATTGACGGGCTGAAATTTTCTGCCGGTTTCAGCGGCCGCCGGGTTCGGCATGGCCTTCAAACCAGTCGCGCACCTGCTCGTACCAGTACAGCGAGTTGTTGGGCTTGAGCACCCAGTGGTTTTCGTCGGGATAGTAGATCAGGCGCGATTCTATGCCCTTGGTCTGCAGAGTGCGGAACAGCTCGAAGGCCTGCCCCACGGGCACGCGCAGATCCTGCTGGCCGTGAATGATGAGCGCCGGGGTGTCGAAGTTTTTCGCGTAGTAATGCGGCGAAATGTCCTGATAGATTTCCGGCTTTTCCCAGAACTGGCCAAAACGTTCGCCGTGGACGGCAAAGTCGGAGGCCATTTGCGAGTACATGTTGTACACCGGCGCGTGAATAAGCAGCGCGTTGAAGGGGTGGTCGCGGCCCAGCAGGATGCTGGACAGGTAGCCGCCGTAGCTGCCGCCACCGGCCACCATGCGCTCGTCGTCTATCCACGGCTGGTCGGCAAACCAGCCGGCCGCGGCCACGGTGTCTTCATAGGGTGCGGTCACCCAGTCGGGGTTGATGTAGTCGGCAAATTCCTGGCCGAAGCCGGGCGAGCCATGGAAGTTGTGCCAGGCGGTGACGTAGCCCCAGGCGGCGAAGGCCTGGGCGTTCCAGCGAAAATGGTAGCCGTCGTTGATGGTGCTGTGCGGGCCGCCGTGAATCAGCAGGAACAGGGGGTATTCCTTGTTTTTGTCAAAGCCGGGCGGGTAGTTGACCCACATCTGGATGTCCTTGCCGTCGTGGCCGGTGTAGGTCACCGATTCATAGGTGCCCATGTCAAGGCTGTCGAGGTGTTCCTTGTTGAGCGTGCTCAGGCGCTGGATATCGCCCGAGTCGGTGTCGATGCTGACCACCCGCGGCGGATACAAAAAGCTCTGGTTAAGGCCCACCAGTGTGCCGTCATCGGCGATGGCCAGGCTGCCGTAGCTGGTGTCGGTGGTCAGGGCGCGCGGCTGGCGGTCCATGCCGTCGATGTAGAAGACGCGCACGGTGCCTTCGTCCTCGACTGTTCCGTAAAAGCCGGATGAATCGGGCGTCCACACCAGGCCCGCCGGCGAGCGGTCCCAGCTGGCCAGCAGGGTGCGCTGCTGGCCTGATTCCAGGTTGTGGAGAACGATGTTTGACGTGTCGGCATAGAAGCCGGGGATGGACTGCTGCAGGAAAGCCAGGGTTTGGCCGTCGGGGCTGAACAGCGGCGAGCCGTCCGCGGCCTCGTTGTCGGGCGTCAGGTTGGTGGCCTCGTCGGCACCAAACTCGGCCAGAAAAACGTCCATGTCGGTTTTTATTTCATCGTCGCGGCTGTTGGCCACAAAGGCAAAATGCGTTTCATCGGGGTGCACGTCATAGCTGCCGGCACCGGCGCCGGTGCGCGACAGCTGCTGGCCCAGGGGTTCGGTCAGCGGCTCGATTTCACCGCTGTCAACCGCCACCCGGTACAGGTGGTTCTGGCGGTCTTCGTCAAGCCAGTGGTCCCAGAATGAGTAGGGCAGGGCCGTCCAACGGTAAGCCGAAACTTTGCTGTCCCTGTCCTTTTCCAGCTGCTCGGCCATTTCGTCCCAGTCCTTGCCGGGCCAGATGTTGGCCACGAAATAAATGTGCTCGCCGGCCCATTTGAGGCCGCCCGTGGCAACCGGAACGCTGGTCAGACGGCGCGCCTCGCCGGGGCCGTCCATGCTGATGAGGTAAATCTGGCCGGCCTTGTCGTCGCCGCGCCGGGCCACAAAGGCCAGCTGCTTGCCGTCGGGCGAAAACACCGGGCTGGAGGCCGACTGCCCCTCGGCGGTCAGCGGCCGTTCTGACGAGCCGTCAGCCGCAAACAGCCACAGGCGGGTTTCCGCCTCGTCGCTGTCCATGTCGTAACGGGTCACCGGCGCCACCACCTGGCGGCCGTCGGCCGAAATCACCGGCGCACCGATGCGGTCCAGCTGCCACATGGCTTCGGCGGTCAGCAAATTGTTCTCGCCGCTGTCTGCGGCTGCGCCAAACGCAACCAGCAGCAGCAGGCTCATAAGCAATGTTCTCATCATCAACCTCATTGGCATAAATTCAGGCTTGGATTTTATTGACGCCACCGAGAATAACGGATTGACGCCGGCCGTGCGGCACTGAAATGCCGGCACAGGCGGGCACGGGCGTTTGCACCCCCACCGCCCTTGGCGCACAATGATGCGCCAGCTCACTTACAACAAAAATCATTCGGGGACCCGAGATCATGGAAAAAACGTCCATGCACGGCATGTGGTCGTCACGGCTCGCCTTCATCCTGGCCGCAACCGGTTCGGCTGTGGGGCTGGGCAACATCTGGCGCTTTCCGTACATTACCTCTGAAAACGGCGGCGGCGCCTTCGTTCTTATCTATTTGCTGTGTATTCTCGTGGTCGGGCTGCCTGTGATGATTTCCGAAATCACCATCGGCCGGCTGGGGCGCATGAGCCCCGTCAACACCTTCAGCCACCTGACCGCTGAATCAAACGCAAAGCGCGGCTGGGTGGCCATTCCCTGGCTGGGCATTGTGGCCGGTTTTCTGGTTTTGTCATTCTATTCCGTGGTCGCCGGCTGGACGCTGCATTACGCATTTCTTTACGCCAAACAGCTGTTTGGCGGCACGGCCATCAGCGACCCCGACGCCACCTTTGGCGCGCTGCTGGGCAACACCGGGCTTTTGACGTTCTGGCACGCGCTGTTCATGGGCCTGACCCTGGGCGTGGTGGCCTGCGGGGTCGAAAAGGGGCTGGAGCGGGCGGTGACCGTGCTCATGCCTCTGCTGCTCGTGCTGCTGCTGATTCTGCTCGGCTACGGCATGAGTCAGTTTGAAGCCTTCATGCAGGGCGCCGGCTTTCTGTTCAGGCCCGACTGGTCGCAGGTGTCCAGCCAGATGGTGGTGGAGGCCATGGGCCAGGCGTTTTTCACGCTCAGTCTGGGCATGTGCGCCATCATGACCTATGGTGCCTATCTGCCCGCCGGGGTCAGCATTCCGCGGGTGGCCGGCATCGTCGCGGTGGCCGATACGGCCGTGGCGCTGCTGGCGGGGCTCGCCATCTTCCCCATCGTCATTTCCTATGGCATTGACCCCAAGGGCGGCGGCGCCGGCCTGATCTTCACCTCGCTGCCGCTGGCCTTCAACGACATGCCGTTCGGCATCGCCTACGGCTTCATGTTTTTTCTGCTGCTTGCCGTTGCGGCCTGGACCAGCTCCATCTCGCTGCTGGAGCCGGCCACCGCCTATCTGGTGGAGCGCACCGGTCTGGGAAGAAAACTTTCGGCGCTGATTATCGGCGCGCTGGCGTGGCTGGCCGGCATGGCGTCGGTGCTGGGCTTTACCGTGCTCAAGCATGTACAGATCGGCGAGCGCGACATCATGGGCACCATCGAGCACACCGCCAATGACTTCATGATGCCTCTGGGCGGCATGCTGATCGCGGTTTTTGCCGGCTGGGTGCTGTCGCGCCGGCTGACCCGAAAGGAACTGGGCAGCGGCATGCCGGCCGCCCTGTTCACCGCCTGGCTGTGGCTGGTGCGCATTGTCACGCCGCTGCTGGTGCTGGTGGTGCTGGCCAGCATGCTCGATCTGATCTGAGCCGGCCGGTATAAAGGCTTTCGCTGCGTGCGCCGGCCGCTTCAGCTGGCCGCCAGCGGCACGGCCGCCTCGCACAGATCGGCAAAATTGCCCAGCACCCGGCTGCCGGCCGGCGTTTGTTCAACCGCCTGCAGCAGCGCCCGGCTGTCCAGTCCCTCGGCGTCAATGGCCTCCGCCCGGGCTTCAATGTAGCAGCGCATGATGTCGGCGCTGAATTCGGGATGGAACTGCACGCCCCAGGCGCGCGGCCCAAGGCGCAGGGCGTGGAGTCCGTCGCCGTCGGCGCGGGCTACAAGAACTGCGTCCGAAGGCTTTTCGAGCACCACCTCTTCGTGGGTGACGTGGAATCGGGTTTGCGGCGCCAGCTCGCCCAGCAGGGCGTCGTGGCGATCGACAATTTCAACGCTGCGCGTGCCGATGCGGCGACCGTGGGGGTTGGGGCCAACCCGACCGCCCAGCGCGTGGGCCAGAAGCTGGTGGCCATAGCACACGCCCAGAACGGGCAGGGCATCCGCTGTAACCACGTCGGCCAGCCACCTGGCGGTGCGCTCCGACCAGTCGAGGCGGTGCGACACCATGGCCCCCGAGCCGGTGATGATAACGCCGGAATATTCTTTCATGGCGTCCCTTTCAGGCAGGATGCCGCCGTGTTCCACATCAATGGTTTTCCAGCTGAAACGGTGCACGCCAATGGTGCGGGCAAACCAGTCCTCAAAATCTCCAAACCGGGATTTGGCGACCGGCAGGGCCGAGCCTGTCTTGACAATGAGTATCGATCTTTTTTGCATGGATTCTGACCTGAAAATTGGCGCGCCGGCTGAAGATTGTCAGCGGCCGGCGTCATCGTGACTGCGCTGTCCGGCAACTGGCCGGCGCAGTTCATTCTCAACCATCAATTGTAGTCCTCCTGAAGCAGGTTTGTTTCAAACCCCGCAAAACCGGCGCCGGCCATGCTTCATCAATGCCAATCAGCAGCCAGCAGCCCGTTATACTTGCGTATCTGCTTGCCACCCAATGAACAACAACGTGCATTTTCAGGATCTCATCAGCTGTCTCGACCGCTACTGGGCCGACCAGGGCTGCGTGCTGGTTGCCCCGCTGGACCTTGAAGTCGGTGCCGGCACCTTTCATCCGGCCACCTTTTTGCGCTCCATAGGCCCCGAGCCGTGGAACGTGGCCTATGTGCAGCCGTGCCGGCGGCCCACCGACGGGCGCTACGGCGACAACCCCAACCGCCTGCAGCACTACTATCAGTACCAGGTGGTCATGAAACCCTCACCGCTGGACTTCCAGGAGCGCTATCTGGCCTCGCTGGACGCGGTCGGCATTGACCTGACCGTTCACGACATTCGCTTTGTGGAAGACGATTGGGAGTCACCCACGCTGGGCGCATGGGGCCTGGGCTGGGAAGTGTGGCTCAACGGCATGGAAATCACCCAGTTCACCTATTTTCAGCAGGCCGGCGGCATCAGCTGCAAGCCTGTAATGGGCGAAATCACCTACGGGCTGGAGCGCCTGGCCATGTATCTGCAGGATGTGGAAAGTGTTTACGACCTGGTGTGGACAGAAGGGCCGCAGGGCGTGGTCACCTATGGCGACATCTACCACCGCAACGAGGTCGAGCAGTCCGCCTACAACTTCGAGTACGCCGATGTCGACAGCCTGTTCGGCTGGTTTGACACCTGCCACGATGAAGCGCGCCGGCTGGTCGACCTCGGCCTGCCTCTGCCGGCCTACGACCAGGTGCTCAAGGCTTCGCACAGCTTCAATCTTCTTGATGCCCGCCAGGCCATTTCAGTCACCGAGCGCCAGCGCTACATCCTGCGCGTCAGGGACCTGTCCAGACGCGTGGCCGAGGCCTGGGCCGCCCAGTATGAAACAGCGGACGAGGCTGCGGCTGCGGAGGCATCCCAATGACCCGGACTGCCGATCTTCTTGTTGAAATCGGCTGCGAGGAGCTGCCGTCCGCACAGATCGGCCCGCTGCTGGAACGCCTGGCCGAAGGGCTGTCCAGCCGGCTGGAAAAAGCCGGTCTGCTGGCCGGGGATGCCCAAGCCCAGCTTTTTGGAACGCCCCGGCGCCTGGCCGTGCGCCTGCCCGGCGTGGCCGAACGGCAGCAGGATCGCACCCTGGTGCGCCGCGGGCCGGCCATTGCGGCTGCATTTGACGAGCACGGCAAGCCCACCCGCGCGGCCGAAGGATTTGCCCGCAGCGCCGGGCTGCCGCTGGATGCCCTGGAAACCGTTGAAACCGACAAGGGCGCCTGGCTGGCCGCCCGCATCGAGCAGCCGGGACAAGCGCTGGAACAGCTGCTGCCCGAATTCTTTTCCGAAACCGTCAAGACCATGAGCGGCAGCCGCTCCATGCACTGGGCCGACCGCGACGACCTTTTTCTGCGCCCGGTGCGCTGGCTGGTTGCGGTGCACGGCGACCGCCCCGTTGCGCTCAGCCATTTTGGCCTGGACGCCGGCAGCCGGACCCGGGGCCACAGAATTCACGCGCCGGGCTGGCATGCAATTGCGCACGCCGCTGACTATGAAGCGGTTTTGCAAAAGGCCTTTGTGCAGGTTGACCGTGAAAAGCGGCATCGGCTGATCGTTGAACAGGCCGAAGCGCTGGCCCGGGCCGAAAACCTGCAGGCCGTGCTCGAACCGGCGCTGGTTGACGAGGTCACCGGGCTGACGGAGTGGCCCGTGGCCGTATTGGGGGAGTTTGATGCCGAGTTCCTGGACGTTCCCGAGCCGGCCATCATCTCCTCCCTTCAGGTTCATCAGAAATGCTTTGCCCTGCGACGCAGCGACGGCCGCCTGGCGCCGTATTTCATCGCCGTGGCCAACGCTGAAAGCACCAACCCCGCTGAAATGACGGCGGGCTTTGAGCGCGTTGTGCGGCCGCGCCTGGCCGATGCGCGCTTTTTCTGGGACAAGGACCGCAATACAGCGCTGGCACAGCGTGTTGAGCGGCTGGACGACATTCTGTTTCAAAAACAGCTGGGCACCGTTGGCGACAAGGTGCGCCGCGTTGAAAAACTGCTGGGCAGCCTGGCCCCGGCGCTCAATGCCGGTGCGGACACCTGTATCCGGGCCGCCCGGCTGTGCAAGTGCGACCTGGTCACCGACATGGTGGGCGAGTTTCCCGAGCTGCAGGGCGTCATGGGCCGCTATTACGCGCTTGAAGACGGCGAGGACAGCGCGGTGGCCCAGGCCATAGGCAGCCATTACCGGCCGCGCTCGGGCAGCGACGCGCTGCCGGAAACCGCCGAGGGCATGGCGCTGGCGCTGGCCGATCGGCTCGACACCCTGCTGGGTATTTTTGCCGCCGGGCTCAAGCCCAAGGGCAGCCGCGATCCGTTTGCGCTGCGCCGCGCCGCCCTGGGTGTTGTGCGCATTCTGGCCGAATCACAAGCCGCCATGACTCTGGCTGAGGCCCTGGAAGCCGCAGCCCGGACCTTCCCGGACAGCCTGGGCATTGATGCCGCCCTGCTTGAAGAAGTCGAACACTTTATTTTCGAGCGCCTGCGTTCATTTGCATCCGATCACGGCATGGAAGCCAACACCGTGCACGCCGTGGCCGGCGGCCGCCCGGGTTCGGTGGCCGATTTCATGGCGCGGGCACAGGCCCTGCAGCGCTTTGCCGATGACCCCGACATGGAATCCCTGATTGCCGCCAGCAAGCGCGCCGGAAATCTTCTGAAGCAGGCCGATCAGGGCGCCGGACTGACGCTCGACCCGTCCCTGCTTGAAGCGCCTGCCGAGCGGGCGCTGGCTGATGCCATCAAGGCGGCCCGAAACGAGCTGCGTCCGGCCATCAAACAATCTGATTTCCCGACGGCCATTGGCATACTGGCCGGGCTGCAAAAACCGGTCGACCGGTTTTTCGATGAAGTGATGGTGATGAGCGATGATGTGCGGACCAGAAACAACCGCCTGGCGCTGCTTGCCGAACTGCGCGCGCAGTTTCTGCACATTGCCGACGTGGCCAGGCTGGGGCGCTGAGGCTTTTCATGCCGGTGCCCGTGCTCATTGACCGCTCGCTGCTGGTGGAGCCCGGCTCGGACAGCACGCCCCACGGGCCGCACCTTGATGCCCTGATTGCCCTGCAGCGGCAGGGACGGCGCATCCTGCTGGTGTCCATCAAGCCCAGCGGCTGGCGCCCGACCCGACGCAGCGTGGACAGCGACCTTGTGCTGCAGCGCAGGTTTTACCAGCTGTTCATGCGCGCCGGTGCCGAGCTTGACGGCATTCTGTATTTAAGCCCCAAGCTGTTCGGCCGGCGCCAGCGCTATGTCGATGAATTCGAGCGCACCGCGCAGCGATATGACTGCAAAGCATCTGAAATGAGCTTTGTCAGCGCCGACCATGCGCTGATCGGCATCGCCAAATCAGCCGGCCTTGACGTTATTGAAGTGGCCGGCGGCAGCCCGCCAGCCGGGCAGGTCAATCCGGAACTGGAAAGCGTGCTGAAGCGCCTTCAATAGCAACAGAAAAGGCCCGCGACGCCATCAAATATCCAGGTGGGCCACGTTGAGGGCGTTTTCTTCGATAAAGTGGCGCCGGGGCTCGACTTCAGTGCCCATCAGCGTCGAAAATATCTCGTCTGCGGCCATGGCATCGTCAATGGTCACGCGCAAAAGCCGCCGGGTTTCCGGGTTGACCGTGGTATCCCACAGCTGCTCCGGGTTCATTTCACCCAGGCCCTTGAAGCGCTGAAAGCTTCTGCCCTTGCGGGATTCGTCCATCAGCCAGTCAAACACCTCGGCAAAGCGGCTGACCTCGCTTGAGTTGTTGCCGCGCTCGATGCGTGCATCGGTGCCGAGCAGATCGTGCACGGCGGCACCCACCTTGGCGAGGTGACGGTATTCCGGCGAATTGAAAAAGGTCCGGTCGAGCACGGTGTCCTGCACCACGCCCTGGGCGTGCCTGGAAATAACCACGCCGCCTTCGCTGCCCGCCCGTATTTCCCAGCTGACGCCCGCCGGCGCGGCCCGGTCCAGGCGTTCGGTCAGATCCCGGGCCCAGGACTCAAACTCTTCATCTTTGGAAAACGGTTTAAAATCAACAAGTTGATCCACAATATCCGGATTGTGGCGCAGCTTCAGACGCTCGCCGATCTGGCGCGCCTGCTGGTAGTCGGCCAGCAGCTGGCCGAGCGCGGTGCTGTCGAGCGCCGCGCTGCTGTCGCCGTCCGTAAACAGCCGCGCGCCCTCAAGCGCGCGCTCGAGCATGTATTCGTTGAGCTCGGCATCATCCTTGAGGTAGCGCTCCTGTCTGCCCTGCTTGACCCTGTACAGGGGCGGCTGGGCAATGTAGATGTGGCCACGCTCCACCAGTTCAGGCATCTGGCGGTAGAAAAACGTCAGCAGCAGGGTGCGGATATGTGAACCGTCCACGTCGGCGTCGGTCATGATGATGATGCTGTGATAGCGCAGCTTGTCGATATCAAAGTCATCCTTGCCAATGCCGGTGCCCAGCGCGGTAATCAGCGTGCCGATCTCGGCCGAACCCAGCATGCGGTCGAAACGGGCCTTTTCAACGTTGAGTATCTTGCCCTTGAGCGGCAGGATGGCCTGGTATTTTCTGTTGCGGCCCTGCTTGGCCGAACCGCCGGCTGAATCACCCTCAACCAGAAACAGCTCGGACAGGGCGGGGTCCTTTTCCTGGCAGTCGGCCAGCTTGCCGGGCAGGCCGGCAATGTCCAGGGCGCCCTTGCGGCGGGTCATGTCGCGCGCCTTTCTGGCCGCTTCACGGGCCCGCGCTGCCTCAATAACCTTGCCGACAATGATTCTTGCCTCGCGCGGATTTTCGAGCAGATAATCGCGCAGGCGCTCGCCAAGCGCCGATTCAACCGCTGATTTGACGTCGGACGACACCAGCTTGTCCTTGGTCTGCGATGAAAACTTCGGATCAGGCGCCTTGACCGACAAAACGGCAATCAGGCCCTCGCGGCAGTCATCGCCGGTGGTTTGAACCCGGGCGTTTTTGGCCAGCTCCTCTTCGTTGATGTAGTTGTTGATGGTGCGCGTAAGTGCCGAGCGGAAGCCGGACAAATGTGTTCCACCGTCTTTTTGCGGAATGGTGTTGGTGTAGCAGAACACGGATTCCTGGTAGGCATCGGTCCACTGCAGCGCAGCTTCCACTGTAATATCATCAACTTCCGACACAAAATGCAGCGGGGTGGGGTGCAGCGGCGTTTTCTTGGCGCTCAGGTGCTCCACAAACGACTTGATTCCGCCCTCATAGACAAAGCGCTCGCTTTTGTCCGTGCGCTCGTCGGCAATGCTGATCTCTATACCTGAATTGAGAAAGCTCAGCTCGCGCAGGCGCCGGGCCAGGATTTCATACTGAAATTCCACATTCGAGAATGTTTCCTCGCTGGGCCAGAACCTGATCTCGGTGCCGGTGCGGTCGCTTTCCCCCACAGCGCCCAACGGGGCATCGGGCACCCCGTCGGAGTAGCTCTGAAACCATTTCTTTCCGGCGCGGTAAATGGTCATTTCCAGCTTTCTGGACAACGCGTTGACCACGGCCACGCCCACGCCGTGCAGGCCGCCGGACACCTTGTACGAGTCATCGTCAAACTTGCCGCCGGCGTGCAGCACCGTCATGATGACCTCGGCAGCCGAGCGACCCTCCTCCTCGTGCAAGTCAACCGGAATGCCGCGGCCGTTGTCGGTCACGCTGACCGAGCCATCGGCATGAATGGTCACGCTGACGCGGTCGCAGTAACCGGCCAGGGCTTCGTCGATGGCGTTGTCCACCACTTCGAACACCATGTGATGCAGGCCGGTGCCATCATCGGTGTCGCCAATATACATGCCGGGGCGCTTGCGTACGGCATCCAGGCCCTTGAGCACGCGGATGCTTGTCGAGCTGTATTTTTCAGCTGTCATTTCAAAACTCTGTCCTGTCATTGACTCTCCGGCATATAAAGCGGCCGGACAACGCCTGTAAGGGGTTCACCAATCAGACAATTATAGCATTGACGCCAAACTCACCTTTCCATGTTCCACGTGGAACACGTTCGTGTTTTTTGTTGCGCCCCGCAGTTCGGTGGCCGTCAGCCACACCTGCGCCGACTGGCTGGACAGCCAGGTCAGCAGATTTCCCAGGTGCTCATCGTCAAGCTCCGACACCGGATCGTCCAGCAACAACATGGGTTCCGGTGCGCCGGCTTGCAAGCCGGGCCGCTTTTGAAAGGCCTGCAACTGACCCAGAAGCAGAAGTATGGCCATCAGCTTTTGCTGTCCGCGCGACAGCTCGTTGGCGGCTGCATAATTTCCGGATTTGACCAGCAGCTCGGCACGATGCGGGCCATACAGGGTAAACCCTCTTTCAAGCTCGCGATCACGCGCCTCACGCAGCGCTTCAGCCAGGGTGGTGTTGTCCGGGTGCCCCCGTCGATAGGCCAGCGTGATTTTTCCGGGCAGCCTGAACCGCAGCGCTTCAACCAGATCGTCAACGGTCTGCGCAAGCCTGTCTACAGCCGCTGTTCTTGAGCTGTTGAGCCGGCCGGCGGCGGCAACAAGCGGCTGTTCCAGTGCGGCAAGCACCCTTGGTGACGCCGCCTCTCTGAGCGCGGCATTGCGCTGCCTCAAAAGTCTGGAATAGCGGCGCCAGGCGTCCAGATACTCATGTTCCACGTGAAACAACAGCCAGTCGAGGAAGCGCCGGCGATCATGAGGTGCTCCGGAAACAAGCGTGTGGCTGCCGGGCTCGACCAGCACCAGCGGCAGCCTGCGGGCAAAATCACTCGCGCGCCTGCTGTCCTGCCTGTTGATTCTTCCGCGCCACTCGCTGGCAGAGCGCTCAATGCCCAACATGTCGCCGGTTTCGGCCACCTGCGCCACCACCGACAGGGTGGAGGCGCCGTGCCGAATGACCGAACGCATGTGGCTGGCGCGGAACGAGCGCCCGCGCGCCAGAATGACCAGCGCTTCAAGAATGCTGGTTTTGCCGGCCCCGTTGGGGCCAACAAACCAGTTGACGCCTGCGCCGGGCGTCAGATTGACATCGTGGAGATTGCGTACACCCTTGATCGACAGGCTTGCAAGGCTCAAGGCAAAAACCGGGTTTACAGCTTCAGCGGCATAATAACCTGGCGCACGGAATCACTGTCAGGGTCGGTGATGAGACAGGAGCTGTTGGAGTCCTTGAGCGAAATGGCCACCGTTTCACATGAAATGGAGCCCAGCGCATCGAGCAGATAATTGACGTTGAAGCCCACCTTGAGGCCGTCGTGGCTGTGCTCGGCGGACAATTCCTCGCTGGCTTCTTCCTGCTGCGGGTTGTGGGCAGCGATGCGCAGCGCATCAGGCTGCAGCTCCATGCGAACACCGCGATACTTTTCGTTGGACAAAATGGCCACGCGCTGCAGCGCGTGGATCAGCGCCTCGCGGTTGACCTTCATCGGCTGCTCGCTCTTGAAGGGAATCACCGCTTCATATTCGGGAAATTTTCCATCAATCAGCTTGGTTGTCATCACGATGTGGTCCCGATCAACGCGCAGAAACCCTTGTCCCAGCATGATTTTAAGGGGCTGATCAATGTCTTCCAGAATGCGGTTGAGCTCCATGACGCCCTTGCGGGGAACTATTTCGCTGCGTTCCTCCCCGGACGCCGACAGCTCGGCCTCGGCCAGCGACAGGCGGTGACCGTCGGTGGCCACAGTACGAATGGTGTTTTCACCAAACTCAACCAGCAGGCCGTTCAGGTAATGGCGCACGTCGTTGTTGGCCATGGCAAACGAGGTTTTCTCCAGCAGGGTTCTGAGAGTTTTCTGATCGACTTCATAGGTTTGCAGCGTTTCAGCCTGGTCGCTGGAGGGAAATTCACTGGCCGGCAGGGTCGCCAGGGTAAACCGACTCTTGCCGGCGCGTATGGTCAGCTTGTTGTCGTCAAGCTCGGCGTTTACCGTGGCGCCATCGGGCAGCGCGCGGCAAATATCCACCAGCTTGCGGGCCGGAACCGTAATGGCGCCCTTGTCAGTTACATCGGCCGGTGCCCTGGCAACAAGCTCCACTTCCATGTCCGTGCCGGTGATGCGCAGGCCCTCATCGACAGCTTCAATCAGAAAGTTGGCCAGAACGGGCAGGGTTTGCCGACGTTCCACCACGCTGACCACCTGGGAGATGGGTGCAAGCAGCGTCTCACGCGGGATAGAGAACTTCATGGTTGCTCCTTCATGGTTTCAAGCCATACGAGTGACTGAAACTGTTTTGTTAATAAATATAAAAAGATCAGTAGTAACAGGGGCTGTTGATAACTTGAAACCCGATGTTTTTCATTTGAAATCAGCATGTTGAGTTTTCATCAACCGCTGGATAAACAATATTGAAAACTGTGGGCGACCTGTGGATAACTTTCGTCCCCGAAGTTATCCACAGCTTGTTCCGAGCATCTTCAACAGCTTGTTCCGTCAACTGGTCAATTTCCTCGTTAAACGAACCTGGTCCTCGCGCAGCCGTCCGTCCGACTCGCACAGGCTTTCGATTTTACGACATGCGTGCAGTACTGTCGTATGATCCCGGCCGCCAAAGGCGTCACCGATTTCAGGCAGCGAATGTTCAGTCAGCTGCTTGGTCAGATACATGGCCATCTGCCGCGGCCGGGCAATGGATCGGCTGCGGCGGCGCGACAGCAGCTCACTGACGCGCAGCTGGTAGTATTCGGCCACCGTTTTCTGAATGTTTTCCATGGTAATCAGGCGATCGTGCACGGCCAGCACGTCGCGCAGGATTTCCTTGGTGTATTCGACATCAATCCTGCGGCCCGAAAAGCGGGCGTTGGCAATCAGCGAGTTGAGCGCGCCCTCCAGGTCCCGGACGTTGGAGCGGATGCGCCGGCCAATCAGAAAGGTGACGTCGTCGCTGAGCTGAAGATCCCTTTCGGCCGCCTTCTTCTGCAAAATGGCCACCCGGGTTTCAAAATCGGGCGGCTCGATGGAGACCGACAGGCCCCAGCCAAAGCGTGAGCGCAGCCGCGCCTCGATGCCCTGCACTTCCTTGGGGTAGCGGTCGCAGGTCAGAATGATCTGCTGCCGTGATTCGAGCAGGGTGTTGAACGTGTGGAAAAATTCTTCCTGCGAGCGGTCCTTGCCGGCAAAAAACTGAATGTCGTCAATCAGCAGCGTGTCCACCGACCGGTAGCGGCGCTTGAACTCGTCAATGCTGTTGCGGCGCAGCGCCTGGATCATTTCGCTGACAAATTTTTCGGAGTGCAGATACATGACCTGGGCGGCCGGGTTGGCCTCGGCAATAAAGTTGCCGGCGGCGTGCAGCAGATGTGTTTTTCCAAGCCCGGTGGAGCCGTACAGCAGCAGCGGGTTGTAGGCTTCGCCCGGGCTGCTGGCCACCTGTTCCGCCGCCGCATAGGCCAGCTCGTTCGACTTTCCCAAAACAAAATTGTCAAAGCGGTACTGGCTGTCTATGCCCCACGCGGCCCCGCCGGCGGCTGCGGCCTCGGGGCGGTGCTTTCTTCTGGAACCCACCTCGATGACCACCGCTTCGGGCTGATAGCCGTGGTGGGAAAAAAACTCGCGGATCATGTCCAGGTAGTTTTGCCTGACCTGGTCGCGCACCAGATCATTGGGCGCGCTCAGGCTGATGCGGCTGTCGCTGCTGTCCAGCTGCAGGGGCCGAATCCAGGTGTTGAGCTCTTCCAGCGGAATCTGGCGCTCAAGCCGTTTGAGGCACTGCTGCCACAGATCATTTCCGGAATCGTCAAGCTGTTGCTTCATAGACGGTTCAGTCTAGCCTCCATTGGCCGTAAATTCATCAGGATTGCTGCTGGGCGGGAAGGGTGCACATGCCGCGGTCAGCCCCCGCCGGGCATAATTGACAGTGCCTGCGCCCAAAGGTTAAGATTGAAGTCTTTTGTTGGGTGTTTGTTCTGCGTCAACCCGGCTGCATGAGCACGCTGGCGCGACATGGATGGGCTGGACTGAAGTCTTCAGCACAGGTTCCCGGCACCCGCTATTATCTACACTACGAATTTTTTTGCCAAACTATCAACGGACTCGGTCATGAAAAGGACATTCCAACCCAGCAGAATCAAGCGACTTCGCCGGCATGGCTTTCGCGCCCGCATGGCCACCCGGTCGGGACGGGCCATTATCAATGCCCGGCGGCGCAAGGGGCGCAAGCGCCTGGGCGTTGGGCCGGGACGCTAGGCCGGGCCTGAGTCATGACCCGGCGGCACGGCCTGCCGCGAACTGCGCGTCTGCTTTCCGGCAGACAGTTCAAGGCGGTGTTTGCCGGTCGACTAAGCTGTGGCAACCGTTTTTTCCGGATATTTCACCAGCCTTCGGATCAGCCTCGCATCGGCCTGGCTGTTTCGCGCCGCGTGGCGCCGCGTGCAGTTGACCGCAACCGCATTCGACGCTGCATTCGAGAAACATTCAGGCTGCGCAGAGCGCGTCTTGAGCCCCGTGACTACGTGGTAACAGCACGACCGGCCGCTGCGGGAGAGTCCCGCAGCACCCTGGCCAGGGCCCTGGACGAACTATGGCAGCGTTTTGAAGATCAGTCATGAATACGCGCAGTTTTTTGCTTCTCCTCGTTGGCCTGCTGGCCTTTCTGGTCTACGTCGAATGGCAGAAGGACAATGGCCGGACGACCGAGCCGGCCAGCCAAAGCGCCACGGCTCCGTCTGACGGGCAGGGCGTGGAAAACGGCGCCGGCACGACGGCGCCGGACGCCGGTGAGGTGCCCGCCATTCCCGATTTCGATGACGAGTCGGCCGGCACATCCTCCGAGCCGGCGACGGGACAGGACTTGCCCGCCTTGCCCGGATCGAAGCAGCAGGCTCAAATCACCTCCAGCCGCATCGTTACCATTGATACCGGCGTGCTCGGCGTCGATCTGGATGCCAATGGCGGCAGCCTGGTGGAGCTGCGCCTCAAGGATTATCCCGAGGAGGTTGATCGCCCCGACCAGCCCTTTGTCTTGCTGCAGCAGGATTTGCCGCAGCTGTTCACCGCCGGCATGGGCCTGATCAGCAGCGGCGGGCGTGAAGTCCCCAACCACCGCAGCCGCTGGGAGTTCGAGCACGACAGCTATACCCTGCAGGACGGTGACGACAGACTGGAAGTGCCCCTGCGCTGGCGCGGCGATGACGGCCTGGAGGTGGTGGCCACCTGGGTTTTCCACCGCGACAGCTATGTCATCGACCTGGACATTGAGCTGATCAACCACAGCCAGGAAAGCTGGCAGGGCGCGCGCTACCTGCAGCTGGAGCGCACCCGCCCGGACACCAGCGGCGAAGGCTGGGCGTTTACCAACCCCAAACGCTTCAGCTACAGCGGCGCGGCGTTTTATTCGCCCGAGGACGCGCTGCACAAGATCGGCTGGGACGACATGGCCAAAAAGGACAGCCAGGCCGACATCACCGGCGGCTGGGCGGCCATGATCCAGCACTATTTTCTGACCGGCTGGATACCGCCCGAAAACCAGCGCCATCGCTTTACCGCGCGCCAGATCAGCGGCAGCCAGCTGCCGCGTTACCAGATATCAGCGGTTTCACCGCGCGTCAGCGTGGACAGCGGCGACAGCCACCTGTTCACCGCCCGCCTGATAGCCGGGCCCAAGCTGCAAAATGAGCTCGATGCCATTGCGCCCGGGCTGCGGCTGACGGTTGACTACCGAATCTTCACCATCATTGCCCGGCCGCTGTTCTGGACTCTGGACAAGATCCACAGCGTGATTCACCACTGGGGCTTTTCCATTCTGGTTCTGACCCTGCTCATCAAGCTGGTGTTCTACAAGCTGACCGAGGCCCAGTTCCGCTCCATGGGCAAGCTCAGAAAGCTGCAGCCCAGAATCCAGCAGCTCAAGGAACGCTATGGCGACGACCGGCAAAAGTTCGGTCAGGCCATGATGGAAATCTACAGAAAGGAAAAGGTCAACCCGCTCGGCGGCTGTCTGCCGGTGCTGGTCCAGATTCCCATTTTCATCTCGCTTTACTGGGTGCTGCTGGAATCGGTGGAGCTGCGCCAGGCCAGCTTTCTGTGGATTCCGGACCTGAGCCGGCCCGACCCGCTGTTTATCCTGCCGGCGCTCAACGGCCTGTTCATGATCATTACCCAGCGGCTCAGCCCGGCGGCCGGCATGGACCCCATGCAGCGCCGCATGATGCAGGCGCTGCCGGTGGTGTTTGCCTTTTTGTTTGCGCTGTTTCCCGCCGGCCTGGTGCTGTACTGGGCCACCAACTCGGGCACTTCGCTGGCCCAGCAGTGGTACATTCTGCGCCGCCTGGACAAGGAAGAGGCGCGCCAGCGGCGCTGATTTCCTCAAGGCGGGGATTTTTCGGGCGGCGTTTTCCCGCCAAGACACGAGCAGGCCTGTGCTAAGATGATTTCGGCCTGAATGCAGTCAGGCCGAACAGGCGCGAGGCCATCTGCCCGCCCTGCCCGACAACAACTTGCAATAACGGGGACAATGCAAAAGCGGTTGTAACCAAGGTTCGGATGGAAATTCAGTCCGGGGGATACCACGTGAAAAAAATAATATCGTTTGTTGCCGGAGCGTCCATGCTCCTGGCCGGTTCGCTTGCTGCCCAAACACCGCAAACTTCTTCGGGCGTGCCCGACGAGAGCTTTCTGGCGGAGCAGTTCTGTTTTGAAACCCAGTTCAGCAATTCCGGCGCTGTTGGCTATGGCCCCTACCTGCGCATTGAGCTGGTTGACGGACTGACGCTGGATTCGGTCGAGATTTTCGGAACCGGCGGCACGCTGATCGACGCTGGAGAATTTCCGCCCGCGCCGGACAACCAGCTGGACGATCCGGTGATCGGCGAGGCGGTTACCGGTGAGCCGGGCAGCCGTCTTTACATCATCAAATACCCCGTGGGTTCGGTGGTGGACGGCGGCCCCGACCTGCCGGCCACGCTGTGCGTGACCATAGACGAAGAAGCCGTCGTGGGTGAGCCGCTGGATGTCAATATCACCCCGGTCTACGAGTTTGGCGACACCCCCACCGGCGACAACGGGCCCATTGTTGGCTCGACCGAACAAAATGACGTCACCCCCACCGTCATTTTGTTCGAGAAAACCGAAAACGCGCCCGAAAGCGAGCGCACGCCGGGCCCGAGCTGGCCCTACAGCTACACGCTGACGGTTGACATTGCCAATACCGCCACGGTTAACCCGCTGGTCATTGCCGATGAGCTGCCGGCCGATTTTCAGTATGACGGCAACGGCGTGAATATCAGCGGCGGCAACGGGTGTTCCGTCACTCTGGAACCGTCAACCTCAACGCCGGGCGGGCAGCTTGAGGTGACCTGTACAGGCAATACGGTGGGCACCACGGCCAGCGACGATGTGGTCGTAACCTACAGCGGCCACCTGATTGATCTGCTCGATGAAGCCATTTGTCATGACGAGCCCGTCGTCAACCAGGCCTGGGTTCAGGGCACCTATCAGCCCGGGTCGGGCCCGGAAATCGTGCTCCCGCTTCATGAGGATGAGGCAGTCGTAACCGCCCGCCACGTGGCGGTGCAAAAACACGTTTCGCCGGCCCAGGCGATTCCCGGACAAGGCCTGACGTATACGCTGGAT
>DATGTG010000069.1:0-6278 GCA_035301965.1 Wenzhouxiangella sp.
TGGTTGAAGTCAATCCCGACAGCGGCCGGCACGAGGCGCTGACCGACTTCAACGATGGGGCCTTTGAGGGCGTCGACCGCCCTGAATTCAGGGAGTTCTGGTTCACGTCCGGCAAGGGCCGCGAAATCCACAACTGGATCATCCTGCCGCCCAATTTTGACGAAAGCAAAAAGTACCCGCTGGTGCTCAACATCCACGGCGGCCCGTTCTCATCATCGCTGGACGCCGATCACGTGCGCTGGAGCCCGCACCTTCTGGCCGCGCCCGGCTATGTGGTGCTGCAAACCGACTACACCGGCTCGGTGGGCTACGGTGCGCAATTCTCACGCAATATTGAAGGCGATCCACTGGCCACACCCGGCGAGGAGCTCATCGAGGCCATGGACGAGGCCATAGAGCGCTTTGATTTTATTGATGCCGACCGCCTGGCGGCCACCGGCGCCAGCTACGGCGGGCACCTGGTCAACTGGCTGCTGGCCACCTCCGACCGCTTTGACGCGCTGATCGGGCATGCCGGCCTCATCAGCCTGGAAGGTCAGTGGTCAACCAGCGACTCGATTTACCATCGCGAGCGCATCAACGGCGGGCCGCCCTGGGGCGACAGCAAAATCTGGGCCGAGCAAAGTCCGGCCACCTATGCCGATAATTTCTCCACGCCCACCATGCTGACCATCGGCGAGCTGGACTACCGCGTACCCATTAATGAAACCATAGCCGCATGGAGCTACCTGCAGCGCAAGCAGGTGCCTTCCAGGCTGCTGGTATTCCATGACGCCAACCACTGGATCATGAAAGGGCCCGAAGCGCGCCATTTCTGGGAAGAAACGCACGACTGGCTGGACAAGTACCTGGGCGACAGCGAAGAGGACTGAATCGCTTTTTGCATGACAGAAAGCCCCGCCCGGCAGTGCCGCGGCGGGGCTTTTTTATGGGGGCTGCGGCTGTGCCCGGGCTTCAGGCAATCAGCTTTTCGGCCACCTCGATCACCCTGCGAGTCTGATGCGCAATGGCCGAGCGGGCCTTGTCGTCAAAGTCCTGGCCCTGGGTGTGGCTGTAGCCATAGGGGTTGCCGCCGGTGTCAAACACCGCCTGGTCGGTATAGCCGGGGGTGACCACCACGCTTCCCCAGTGAAAGGCGGTGGCGTAAAAAGACAACAGCGTGGTCTCCTGGCCGCCGTGCATGTTCTGGGCCGAGGTGATGGCGGTAACCGCCTTGTTGGCCAGATGGCCCTTTTGCCATATACCGCCCAGCGTATCGATAAAGGCACGCATCTGGCTGGCCATGATGCCGTAGCGGGTGGGGGCCGAAATCAGAAAGGCATCGGCCCACACCATGTCATCGGCCGTTACCTCGGGAATGTCCGCCGTCTTGTCGGCCTGGGCCTGCCAGGCCTCAACGCCGGCCACCACCTCGGGCGGCGCGGTTTCGGCGGCCTTCATCAGCCGCACTTCGGCGCCTGCTTCACGGCCGGCCTCGGCGGCAATGGTGGCCATGCTGTGATTGGTGCCATAGGTCGAGTAATAGATAACAGCCAGCTTTACGGTCATTTTCGTCTCCATATCGGCAAGTGTGAGTGTCCTGCGGCCGTCAAACTCCTTGCCCAAATCAGTCAGCGGCGCGCTGTGTCCGTTGCATTCCAACCGGTCCGCCACCAGCATAAACATCCGGGTGACATTGATCAATCAGACGTTGAACGCGCTGAAAACATGGTAAACTACAAAACACCGTCAAGCTAAATGGTTATGATTCGCATTTGCATTTGAGTCGACAGGCTCCAGCCGGATACCAAACCCAGCCCATGCCAGAACCGTCACAGTCCATGTTTCGTGTGCGCCGCCTGACCCGGATTTTTCCAGGTCGGCCAGAGCCCGTGCACGCCCTGAGCGGGGTGGATCTGGACGTGGCCGCCGGCAGCTTCACCGCCGTGGTTGGGCCTTCAGGCTGCGGAAAAACCACCCTGCTGAGAATTCTTGCCGGCTTCGATCGTCCCGACTCGGGCAGCGTCTGGCTTGATGGCCGTCACGTGGTCGGACCGGGCATTTTTGTGCGACCCGAGCGCCGCAGCATCGGCGTGGTTACCCAGGAAGGCTCCCTGTTTCCGCACCTGACTGTGGCGGCCAATATTGCCTACGGCCTGCCTGGTGAATGGCGCCGCGCCTGGTCAAAAACACAGCGCTGCAAGCGTCGCGAGCGCATAGAGGAAATGCTTTCCCTGGTTGGGCTGGCCGGTTACGGCAACCGCCGCCCCGATGAACTGTCGGGCGGACAGCAACAGCGGGTGGCCCTGGCACGTGCCCTGGCGCCCGAACCGGCCGCCGTGCTGCTTGACGAGCCGTTTTCAGCCCTGGATGCCGCGCTGCGCGTGGAGCTTCGCGAAGAAGTCCGCGAACTTCTCAAAAAGCTCGGCACCACCACCGTTTTGGTGACCCATGATCAAAACGAGGCCCTGTCGCTGGCCGACCATGTGGCCTTGATGCGCGATGGCAAGGTCATCCAGACCGGCACCCCGTTTGACGTCTACGCCGACCCGGTTGATCCGGAGGCGGCTGCATTTCTTGGCGAGTCCGTCGAGCTGCCCTGCCGTGTTCTGACCAGCGAGGATGGCTTGCAGCGGGTGGAATGTGCGCTGGGCGATGTGTGCGTCAACAGCTCGGCCGTACACCGGCGCAACGACCGCAACGTGCTGGTCCTGCGCCCCGAGCAGCTTGAGCTGACCGATTCCGGCGGCGCACCGGCCAGTGTTGCCGGCGCCAGCTTTTTTGGCCATGACGGCCTGGTGCGCCTGCGCCTGCATGATGGCACGCCACTGCTTGTTCGCCTGGGCGGCACCGGCATGCCCCCGGTGGGCAGCAACGTCAAGGTGCGCATCCTCGACCGTCTTTCCTCTCGCCGCAGCGATGACCGCAAGTCACCGGATCACCTGCGGCTTCTGGGCTGAAAACCCTTGTAATTCAATCTGAACCATTCCTTACAATTCCGGAGATTTCCAGCAATGAACAGGCAACGCAACCTGAGTCCTACACTGCGCAGCATCGCCCCGATATTTGCCATCCTGCTGGCATTTGCACTGGCCGCCTGCTCGCCCGGCGACACCGACCAGACAGCAGCGGACCAGTCCGTCGACAAAGCAGCCGAAACCACTGAAATCACGCTGTATTCCGGCCAGCACGAATCGCTGGCCAAGGCCCTTGCAGACGGTTTTGAGCGCGACACCGGCATTCAGGTCAGGCTGCGCGCCGGCAAGGATGGCGCCCTGGCCAACCAGATTATTGAAGAAGGTCAGCGTTCACGGGCCGATGTCTTTATTACCGAAGAGCCCGGCCCCATGGGCGATCTGGCCCGCCGCGGCCTGCTGACACCGGTCCCCGAGGACATTCTGGCCAAATCCGCGCAGCGTTTTGTGCCCGCCGGCGGCAGCTGGCTGCCCTGGGCCGCGCGCTCGCGCGTGTTTTATTTCAACCCCGAACTCATTGACGAGGCTGACCTGCCCGAAAGCATCCTTGACCTGACCCGCCCCGAATGGAAAGGGCGCTTTGCCTATGCACCCTCGGGGGCATTTCGTTCCACCACCGCCTACCTGATCAACACCATTGGCGCCGATGCCACGCTCGACTGGCTCAAGGGCATCCGCGAAAACGGCATCAACGAGCAGAAAAACGGCAAGGTGCGCGACAGCGTCGAGGCCGGACAGCATGAATTCGGGCTGTCCAATCACTATTACTGGTACATCATGACGCGCAACAGCGACCACCCGGAAGACATCGTTTCACGCGTGCATTTTCTCAACAACGAAGATGCCGGTGCGCTGATGCTGGCCTCCGGAGCCGGCGTACTGGCGTCCAGCAGCAAGCAGACCGAGGCCATGCAGTTCCTTGACTGGCTGGTAGCTGCCGAAGGCGGCCAAAAGGTGGTGGCCGAGTCCAGCCCCCAGTTCCCGGTCAACAGCAATGTCGACAGTGTCTATGATCTGCCGGCCATCAACACCCTGACCTTCCCTGAATTCGATCAGGCTGAGCTGGACAACGTTGACGAGGCCAGCGACCTGCTCAAGCAGGCCGGCATCATCTGATCCGGCTGGCCCACGCACTCAAGGCCGCACACCATGACTGAAGCGCCGACAACAGGACCGGCATCCTCCGACGCCACCTCGTCGGCGCTTCTGGGCCATCCGCCGGGCACCGGCGCCCGCCGCTGGCGGGCGCGACGGCGCAGTGCGCCCAAACTTCTGGTCATTCCGGCGGCCCTGGTGGCCCTGGCGGCGCTGGCCCCGGCCGCCTACCTGCTGCTGCGCCAGGGTTTCAACCTCGAGCTGCTTTTACGCGAGCTCAACACCCCCAGCACCTGGCCACTGATCGGCAACACCGTTGCCCTGCTGGTTGGTGTTTGCCTGCTGACCGGCCTTTTGGGCGTCGGCCTGGCCGTGCTCATTGCGCGCACCAGTCTGCCGCTGGCGCGCCTGTGGACGGTGCTGTTCACGCTGCCCCTGGGCGTGCCCACCTTCGTCGGCTCGTACGCCTGGGTGGCTTTCAGCTATCAGTATTTTCCCGGATCGCGGCTGATATTCGGCCTGGGCGGGGCGGTGGTCATCATGTCGCTGACCCTGTTTCCATATGTGTTTTTGCCCACGCTGACCGCGCTGCGCAGGCTCGACCCGGCCCAGGAAGAGGCCTCGCGCTCGCTGGGCCAGGGCCCGGCGGCCGCCTTTTTGCGCGTCACCCTGCCACAGCTGCGCTATGCCATCGCCACCGGCCTTTTGATCAACGCCCTGCACGTGCTGGCCGAATTTGGCGCGGTTGAAATGCTCAACTACCAGACCCTGACCACCGGCATTGTCCAGCGCGTCACCATATTGGGCGAGCCCGAATCCGCCCGCGCGCTGGCCGTTGTGCTGGCGCTGGGCGCAGTCGCCGTTCTTTTCATCGACAGACTGGTGCGCGGCCGACCGCGCCCGGTGCGCACCGGCCAGGGTTCGCCGCGCCCGCCCATGCGCTGGCGCCTGGGCTGGACCACGCCACTGTGGCTGGCGCTGAGTGCGGCCATTACCGCCGCCGCGCTGGCTGTTCCGCTGTGGATCACCGCCAGCGGTCTGATCAGCAACCTGGGCGGGCAGGGCACGGCGGTTGACTGGCCCATGCTGCGCTCGGCCACGCTCAACACCGTGCAGTGGGCCGGCTGGGCCGCGCTGGTTGCCACCCTCTGCGCCCTGCCCATCACCCTGCTGGCCGTGCGCTTTCCCGGTCGCCTGTCTTCGCTTATCGAACGCTCGGTGTGGGTGGCCCACGCGCTGCCCGGCGTCATCATGGCACTGGCCCTGGTCTATATATCGGTGCAGTGGCTGTTCCCGCTGTACCAGACCGCTGCGCTGCTGGTCATCGGCTATGTGGTCATGTACCTGCCGCTGGCGGTGGGTACCCAGCAGGTGGGCGTAGCCCAGGCCTCGATCCAGCTCGACGAGATGTCGCGCGCGCTTGGCAAGGGGCCGCTGTCGACCTTCGGCCGCATTACCGTGCCCCTGTCCTTGCCGGCCATAGGCGTGGGCGCCCTTCTTGTCGGCCTGGACGCCGGCAAGGAGCTGACCACCACGCTGCTCTTGCACCCCACCGGCGAGCATTCACTGGCCACCCGCCTGTGGACCACCACCGAGGGCGAGGTGCTCGACTTTGCCGCCGCCGCGCCCTACGGGCTGACACTGCTGATCATCGGCGCCATCCCGGCCCTGCTGCTGGCGCGCGCAACGCTCAAGAACTGAACGCGATTGTCGCGCTCTCCTGATTGTCACCTTCCGGTAGTATCAACTAAATTTCTCCGGAAACCTGCCGTGCGCCAACTTGTTCTGCTTATCGGCCTGCTGCTTGCGGCCTGCCAGATCCATGCCAGCGAGGAAATCACCCGTTATCACAGCACGGTCGATATCCTGGCCGACGGACGCATGGACGTTACCGAGCACATCACCGTAAAAGCCGAGGGCAAGGCCATTCGCCGCGGCATTTACCGTGATTTCCCCACCCGCTACAAGGACCGCTTCGGCAACCGCGTCAGGGTTGATCTGGACGTGCATTCGGTCGAGCGCGACGGCAGCAGCGAGCCCTGGTTTACAGAATCACGCGGCAACGGGGTGCGCATCAACACCGGCGATGACAGCTTTTTGGACGTGCCGGCCGAATACCGCTTCACCTTCCGTTTTACAACCTCGCGCCAGCTCGGATTCTTCAAGAGCCACGATGAGCTGTACTGGAATGCCATCGGCACCGGCTGGCAGTTTCCCATCAAGTCGGGC
>DATGTG010000070.1:0-11379 GCA_035301965.1 Wenzhouxiangella sp.
TTCTTATTGTACTGACTGCCCCGCTGGCCCTGCTTTGGCTGCGCTGGAAAATACCCGGCCCGGCCCGTCTGCGGGCCCGCTGGCGCGAGCGTTTGGGCAGCGTGCCCAAAACCGAAGGCGGCGTGCTGTGGATACACGCCGCATCGGTGGGCGAAGTCAATGCCATCGCGCCCCTGGCCGAAGCCCTGTTGCACAGCTGGCCGCGCAGGCAGCTGGTCATCAGTACCATGACCGTCACCGGTCGCGCCGAGGCCGTCAGACGCTTCAAGGATCGCGCCATCCTTGTTTTTGCGCCGCTGGATACACCCGTGGCGGTTTCGCGCTGGTTAAAACGCATCCGGCCGCAGCTGGCCATGGTAGCTGAAACCGAAATCTGGCCGGAACTTTATATTGGCTGTCAAAAGCGAGCCATTCCGCTGGTGCTGGTCAATGCCCGCATGACCGAAAAGGCCCTGTCGGGCTATCTGCGCTTTCGCCCGCTGTTTGCACGTGCGCTGGCGGCAGTGCAGCTGGCTGTTTGCCAAAGCGACAGCGATGCTGACCGCTTTGTCCGGCTGGGCGTTGATGGTGACAAATGCAGTGTTGCCGGCAACCTCAAGTTCGATTTGTCGGTGCCTGACAATGTGGGCCAGCAGGCGCGCGCGTGGCGCCGGCAGTGGGGCGAGCGCCCTGCGTGGGTGGCCGGCAGCACGCGCCCGGGTGAAGAGGAGATTCTGCTTGCGGCGCACACGCAGCTGTGTCGTCAGAAACCTGACGCCCTGCTGGTGCTCGCGCCCCGCCACCCCGAGCGCTGCGGGCAGGTCAAAAGCCTGATCGAACAGGCCGGACTGGCCTGGCAAACCCTGGGCGAGGATATGGACGCTGCAACCAGCGTGGTTCTGGTCGATCGCATCGGCGTTTTGATGCCCTGCTACGCGGCAGCGTCGGCGGCCTTTGTGGGCGGCAGCCTGGTTGATATCGGCGGCCACAATCTGCTGGAACCGGCGGCCCTGGGCAAGGCCGTGATTGCCGGGCCTTTTTTGCACCAGCAGGAGGAGGCCGCGCACGCCCTGCGGGCGGGCGGTGCCCTGGTTACGGTGAAAACTCCGCAAGACGTTGCGGATGCCGTCCTGTCATTGTGGACCGACCCGGAGCATGCGCTGGTGCTTGGCCGCAGCGCGCTGTCGGTGGTGGCCAAAGGGCGCGGCAGCCTGCGCCGCACCCTTGGCCTGCTCAGGCCTTTTGTCGAAAAGCTTGGCGATCAGCCGGACTGATTGACCAAAAACTGGTTGATCCACTCCAGATCGTCCTCATCCAGCACGCCGGCGGACTGGCGCAGCAGCAAATGGTTGAGAACCAGCTGGTGACGGGCGTTCGAATAGTCTCTCTCGGCCTGAAATGCGCGCTGTTCCGCTTCGAGCACGTCAACGATGGTGCGCGTGCCCACGTCAAACCCGGCGTTGGTGGCTTCCTGGGCGCTGCGGGCCGACACCAGCGCCTGGCGGCGGGCTTCCACTTCCTGGATGCCGGCAATGATGGAGCGGTAGGCGGTTTCGGTTTGGCGGGTTAAAGCTCTTTCAATCTGCGCCAGGGCCGCATCGGTGGCGCGCAGGTTGTAGCCGGCCTGCCTGCGGCGCGACTGCACCGCAAAACCGGAAAAGATGGGCACATTGAGCTGCAGCCCGGCATCCCAGCCGCGATTGTTCATGGTGGCCGACAGCATGGGTTCCTGGGTAACCGGGTCACGGCCCACCCATTTGTTGTTTTTGGAATTGGTGTAGCCAGCGGTCAGATCCAGCGTGGGCAGATGTCCGGCGCGCGCAATGCGCAGATCGGCCTCGGCTACATCAAGCTGGCTTCTTTGCTGCAGCACCCTGGGGTTGTAGTCCAGCGCCAGCTTGACCCATTCCTCAACGCTCGACGGATCAGGTGAGTCCAGCGGCACGTCGGTGGTCAGGCGGGCAAAATTTTCGAACCAGGTGCCGGTAATTTCGCGCAGCGCCTCACGGGCATCCTCTTCCAGGTTTTCGGCCACGATGACCCGGGCGCGCGAGGCGTCATATACGGCCTGCGCTTCGTGCACATCGGTCACTGCAGCCAGACCGACCTCATAGCGCTGCTCGGCCTGCTCGAACTGGCGCTTGAGCGCGGCTTCCTCGGCGCGCGCAAAACGCACTGAATCCAGCGCGGTCAGCACATCGAAATAGCGCTCGGTGACGCGCAACAGAAAATCCTGCCAAGCTTCACGATAGGCACCTTCGGCCACGCTCAGCTCGGCGCGGCCGCGGTCCAGCTGGCCATAGTTGGCGTCGTCATAAATACTCTGGCGTAGCTGCAGACCCCAGTTTTCGGTGTCGGTGTCCTGCGAGCCCAGCTTGTTTCCCGCCACCTTGGTGCGGCTGGATCCACGGTTCATGCCCGCAGAGCCGCTGATGGTCGGCAGCAGGCTGCTGCGCGCAATGTCCGGGATTTCTCCGGCCGCCCTGAGGCGCTGCTCGGCGGCACGAATTTCCGCATCATGACTTTGCGCCAGTTCATAGACGCCGATCAGATCGACCGCCTGGGCATTGGCAAACAGCCCCAGGCCAACCGCCAGGGACAAAATATATTTTTTGGGTTTAATCATGCTATCTCCGGCCGGGGGGACCTTGAGTCAAAATACAAAACGGGGCGGATCTTCGGCGCCGATGAGGCGCGGCAAATCGGTATCAAACAGGCTTTTTTCCTGCCACTCGTCCTGGTCAAGCCGCGTTCTGAGTATGGCTTCCATGCTGGGGCTGTAACCATGTATGGCAAACAGGCGGCCGCCGGGTGACAGCCAGCGGCCAAACCGCTGTGGCAGCTCGGCCACTGATCCGGTCACGACCACGGCATCAAACGTCTCGCCGGGTTCAAAATCACCCAGAACATCGCCGTGCTCAACCTCGACATTGGCGATATCGAGCTGTTCAAAGCGGGCGCGCGCCTGCTCGACCAGCGCCTCGAAAATGTCCACGGTCAGCACCGATGCGCCCAGGCTGGCCAGACAGGCGGCAACAAAGCCCGAGCCGGTGCCGATTTCAAGCACGCGCTCGCCCGGCTGTATGGCAAGCGCCTGCAGCATGCGGCCCTCTTCAACCGGCTTCATCATGACCTGGTCGTGGCCAACGGGAATGCGCACGTCTGAAAAGGCCAGCCGCCGGTATTCAGGCTGCACAAAATCCTCACGCGGCACGCTGCGCAGCGTTCTGAGCACATCCTCATCAACAACATTCCATGGTCGAACCTGCTGTTCGACCATGTTGAATCGCGCCTGTTCCATACTTGTCGACATGTTTGTTCCAGACATACTTGTATTGAGTCCGGGCGCTATTGTACCCGCTTGGCCTGCGTAAAAACCGTGTCATCAGTCATGGATGCGCCCTGCCAAACCACCTGTGACACAAATAATTAGAACTCACTAATATACACTATTTGCGCTGCTCGTTGACTACAATGTGCGATGGCGCAACCGACTGCAAGACAGCTCAAACCATGATTGACTCCGTCTACAACCCGCTGAGCTATGTTGACCGTCTGGATCGGCGGTCGCTGAAGGATGTGGAAATGGTGGTTGTGCACGCCACCGAGCTGCCTGACCTGGCAACCGCGCGCCAGTACGGCGAGCGCATTCGCTATGAGAAATCAGGCACCGGCGACAGCGGCCATTTTTACATTGACCGCGATGGAACAGTGCAGATGTGGGTGGCCCCCGACCGGGTGGCCCACCACGTACGCGGGCACAACACCCGGTCCATAGGCATTGAGCTGGTCAATCGCGGCCGCTGGCCCAACTGGCTCGACAGCCGCCAGCAGGACTGGCAGGAAAGCTATGAGTCGAAGCAGATCGAAGCGCTGGTCATGCTGGTTCACAAACTCAGGCTGGAGCTGCCCGGACTGCGCTTTATCGCCGGCCACGACGAGCTGGATACCGGCCTGGTCAACGCCACCGACAACCCGGCGGTCAAGATTCGGCGCAAGGTCGACCCCGGCCCGGCGTTTCCGTGGGCCGAGGTGGAAGCCTCGCTGGGTCTGGAAAGAATCGGCACGCGCATTGACTGAAGCCGCTGGCAAGACCGGCTATTTCCCGAGCGCGGCGCCGGCCATTTCCTGAAGATCGGTCGACAGGTCCGGTTTGGCCATCAGCCTTTCCAGCTCATTGCGCATCAGGGCCGAGCGCCTGTCATCGTGGTTTCTCCAGTGGTTGAAGCAGGTGGCCAGGCGCGCAGCGATTTGCGGATTGATGTCATCAAGACGCGCGAGTGCATCGCCAACCAGCCGGTATCCGGCCCCATCGGCGCGGTGAAAGGCCACCGGATTGTTCGTGGCCAGCGTGCCCACCAGCGCGCGCACCCTGTTGGGGTTGCTGAGCCTGAACGCGGGGTGCTGCATCAGTCGGGCAACGCGATCTGTTGCCGCACCATGCGGACGCGATGCCTGCACGGCAAACCATTTGTCCAGAACCAGCGAATTATCGCCATGGCGCTGCTCAAAATCATCAAGGGCGTCATCAGCCCCGTCCAAATCGTGATGTACGAGCATCTGCAGCGCAGCCAGCCGGTCGGTCATATTGTCGGCCTGTTTGTAGTGAGCGTTGACAAGCGCTCCGGCGACAGGGCGTCTGCCTGCCGCCAGCATGTCCAGCAAGCGATTATGCAAGCGTCGGCGGGCAGCATCAGCGCCGCTCGGCGACCATTCGCCCTGTGACGCCAGCTGTTTGCAGCGGGCCAGCAGCAGCGACTCGAGCTGCCCGGCCACGAGCGCCTGAAACGCTGAGCGGGTCGAGGCAACCACCTCGACATCGGCCTTGCCCAGGCTGTGCACAAGCTCGCCGACAGAAGGCAGCGCCAGCAGTTCAGCCGCCAGCGCGCGGTCATCATCGGCGCGCTCAACAATGGTTTTGAACACGTTGACCAGCAGTCCGGAATGATCCTCCTGACGCTTTTCAACCACGCTTTCAAGCACGCGAAAAGCCAGCCGGCGCACGGCAAACCAGCGGCTGAACGGATCGGGATCAAAAGCGGCCAGGCGGGCCAGCTGTGCCGGATCGAGCTCAAGGTCCAGCCGCACCGGCGCCGAGAAGTTTCGCAGCAGGGCCGGCAGCGCATCATCGGGCAGACCGGTGAAGCGGTATTCAGCTTCGGACTCATCAAACACCAGCATCCGAGTCTTCGGGCCCGGATCCGGCTCGCCGGCCAGCGTCACCGGCAGGGGCCGGTTTTCGGCGTCCAAAAAACCGATGCTGACCGGGATGACCAGCGGCCCGAGATTGCGGTTGGCCGGGTGATCGGGCAGCTTTTGCCGCAAGGTCAAAACCAGCTCGTTGCGCTCGCTGTCCCAGCCTGTATCGGCTTTAACAACGGGCGTGCCAACCTGCCGGTACCAGCGCTCAAACTGGTCCAAATCGACCTGATTGGCATCGGCCATGGCGCGGCGAAAATCATCACAGGTCACCGCCTGCCCGTCGTGGCGGGAAATGTACAGATTCAGGCCGCGCCGAAAGCCGTTGCGCCCCAGAAGGGTTTCGTACATGCGCACCACCTCTGCGCCCTTTTCATACACGGTCAGGGTGTAGAAATTGTTGATTTCGACGTATTGTTCGGGCCGCACCGGGTGCGCCATGGGCCCGGCGTCTTCGGGGAACTGGTTGGCCATCAGGGCGGCCACATCGTGAATGCGCCGCACCGCCCGGGCGTTGTGGTCTGCGCTGAATTCCTGCTCGCGAAATACCGTCAGTCCTTCCTTGAGGGTGAGCTGGAACCAGTCGCGACAGGTGACGCGGTTGCCGGTCCAGTTGTGGAAATATTCGTGGCCGATGACGCGCTCGACATCGACATGGTCATCGTCGGTGGCCGTGTCCCGGTCGGCCAGCACATAGCGGGCGTTGAATACATTGAGGCTCTTGTTTTCCATGGCGCCCATGTTGAAATCATGGGTGGCCACCACGTGGTACACATCCAGGTCGTATTCCAGCCCGAAACGCTGCTCGTCCCAGGCCATGGCACGCTTGAGGCTTGCAGCGGCGTGCGCCAGGCGGCCGATGTTTTCGCGCTCCGAATAAAACTTGAGCGCCACCCTGCGGCCGGATGCGGTGGTGAAGCTGTCGGTCAGTTCACCAAGATCACCGACAACGACGGCAAACAGGTAGGACGGCTTGGGGAAAGGATCGTCCCACAGCGCGAAATGACGGCCGCCGTCCAGCTCACCGGATTCCACCAGATTGCCGTTGGACAGCAAGACCGGAAACCGGCGCCGGTCGCCTTCGAGCCGAACCCGATAGCGGGCCATAACGTCGGGGCGATCGGGGAACCAGGTGATTTTTCTGAAGCCCTCGGCCTCACACTGGCTCAGAATCATGGCGCCGGATCGGTACAAGCCTTCCAGAGCGGTGTTGCTGTCGGGGCTGATCGTCACCTCGATGGCAATTTCCGCCTGCTCGGGCACGCTGTCCACGCGCAGGGTCTTTTTGTCGGACTGGATGGTGTAATCAGCCGGGCGGCCGTTGACTTCGACCCGGTGCGTGGTCAGGCCGGCGCCGTCAAGCAGCAGAGGCTCGTTGGGGCCGGCCGGGTTGCGGCGCACGCTCAGGCGCGAGCGCACCCGCGTGCTGTGCATGTCAAGATCAAGGTTCAGGCTCACCTTGTCAACCAGCCAGGCCGGCGGGCGGTAATCCTTGCGCAAAACGGGTGGACGGGCTTGCTGGACAGGTAGTGGCATGAATTTATCCTTGTCTGGCCGTGCGTTAAGATAAGGGCATCATGATCAAGTCAACGCTGGGTTCCACCGATCTTGCCGAAGCCTGGGCAAGCATCGAGCCGCTGATTGAGAAAACGCCCGTGATGACGTCGGGGCACCTGAATGAAATAACGGGTGCACAGCTTTTTTTCAAGTGCGAGCATCTGCAAACCACCGGCTCGTTCAAGCTGCGCGGTGCCACTCACGCCGTGGGCCTTTTGCCGGTCGACTGCCCCGGCGTGGCCACCCATTCATCCGGCAACCACGGTGCGGCCTTGGCCTGCGCGGCCGCACGCCGCGACCTGCGTGCCGAGATTGTGGTGCCCGAAAATGCCGGGGCCGCCAAGCTGGCCAATATCCGCCGCCACGGCGCACGAGTTCACTTCTGCCGGCCCGACCAGGCAAGCCGCGAAGCGGCGCTGGACGCACTG
This sequence comes from Wenzhouxiangella sp., assembly GCA_035301965.1. Lineage (GTDB taxonomy): Bacteria > Pseudomonadota > Gammaproteobacteria > Xanthomonadales > Wenzhouxiangellaceae > Wenzhouxiangella. The sequence continues at coordinate 7,164 of DATGTG010000070.1, forward strand.
GCGCAGCAAGGGCTTGAAGCCATTCCGCCCTATGATGATGACCGCATCATTGCCGGCCAGGGCAGCACAGCGCTGGAAATGTTTACCCAGGTAGACGGGCTGGACGCCCTGGTGGTGCCGGTCGGCGGCGGCGGTCTTGTTTCCGGCTGCGCCCTGGCGGCGCAAATGACAAAAGTCCCGCCTCGGGTGATTGGCGTTGAGCCGCTGGGCGCCGATGACACCGCCCGTTCGCTGGCCCTGGGGCAGCGGGTGGACAACAGTGACCATCATCCGGATACAGTGGCCGACGGCTTGCGCGCGCTGATAGGAAAACGCAATTTCCAGCTTGTCAGCGAGCTGGTTGAGCGCGTTGTCACCGTCAGCGATGCGCAGATCATGACAGCTGCGCTGGCTATTTGGCGCGAGCTCAGGCAGGTGACGGAGCCGTCCGGCGCAACGGCCCTGGCTGGCGTACTCGCCAACCCGAATCTCTTTGCCGACCGGCGGGTGGGCGTCATCATCAGCGGCGGCAATATCGATCCCGAATCATTTTCAGCGGCGCTTGAAGCCCACGGGCGCGAATAGCGCCGTCCGTGCATCCCAAGCTGTTATGCTGTCCAGCCAGTTACAAATTTGAAGGGGTTTCCGGTTGCTATGGAACTATGGCTACTGAGACATGCCCGTGCGCGGGCCGCCACGCCCGAGCAGGACGATATCGAACGGCCGCTGGCCGAATCCGGGCGCGACATGGCCAGCCAGCTGGGCCGCTGGATTGCATCATCCAGGCGCAGCGTCCCGTCGACCATTCTGGTATCGCCTGCGACCCGAACCCGCCAGACCGCCGAGCGAGTACTGGCAGGCCAGGCCTCTGTTGAGCCCGTTGTTGAGGAGGCGCTGTGGGAGGCGCTGGAAGAGGATCTGATCGGTCTGATCAAGGCTCACCAGGACCGGGAGTCACTTATGATCATTGGCCACAACCCCGGACTGGAATGGCTGGTTCAGTGGCTGACGGGCGAGCGGCCGCGGCTGGGCGTCAAGCCCGGCACGCTGGTTGTCATCGAGGCTGACATGCCGCCCGAATGCGGGCGCGGAAAAATTGTCGAGCTGGTTCAGGATAGCGACTTGACGTAAATTTCCGCCAGCCTGACCAGCCCCCGCTCGTCGTTTTCGTCAAAGCGGTCCAGGCTCGGACTGTCAATATCCAGCACGCCAATCACCCGGTCGCCGTCAATCAGCGGCACAACAATTTCCGAGCGCGAGGCCGAATCGCACACCACGTGGCCCTCAAACCTGTCGACATCGGGCACGCGTATGGTTTCACGCTTTTGCGCGGCCGTGCCGCACACGCCCTTGCCCAGCTGCAGCCGCACGCAGGCCGGCAGCCCCTGAAAGGGTCCCACAACCAGCTCGCCGTCTTCCAGAAAATAAAATCCGGCCCAGTTGATGTCGGGCAACGCCTGAAAAATAAGCGCGCTGAGATTGGCCGCATTGGCCACGGGGTGGCGCTCGCCTTCCAGCAGCGATTTGGCCTGCGCGGCAAGTTCTTCATAGTTGACTGTGGTCATGGATTGGATTCCTGGCAAATGCCCGGTTTCAGTACAGGACGGCCGGCACATCCCGCCTTCACGAGTTTCCAACAAGCCGGGCACGAAGGCCGGCAACCTGCGCCTGCAGAGCTTCGCGCCCGTGGTGGCGCCCGTTTTCAACCTGCTGCCGGCCAGCAACATAAACCTGGTCGATCATGCCGGGCGCATGGGCAAATACAAAGCTGTCGAGCTGCTCGGCCGGCGGCAGCCGGTTGAGCAGGTGATGGCTGTCGTTGAGAACCACAAAATCGGCCCGCTTGCCAACAGCCAGCTCCCCGGCCGGCTGATCCAGCGCTGCCGCGCCGCACAGCGCAGTATGCTGCCACAGCCCGGTGGCCAGATACTCGCCTTCCTTGCCCAGCACGTTGCGCCGGTTCAGGCGCAGGCGCTGGCCCCATTCGAGCAGGCGCACTTCTTCTGCGGCCGACACCGCCAGATTGCTGTCGGAGCCCACGGCAATGCGACCGCCGGCGTTCATGTACTCTTCCACCGGGAAAAGGCCGTCGCCCAGATCGGCTTCGGTGGTCGGGCAAATGCCGACGACAACATCGCGCTCTGCCAGCGCCTGCCATTCGGCCTCGCTGGCGTGCGTGGCGTGAATCAGGCACCAGCGTCTGTCAACGTCAACATTGTCCAAAAGCCACTCGATGGGGCGACGGTCATGAGCCTGCAGGCAGGCCTCGACCTCGGCCGGCTGTTCGGAGATATGAATATGAACGGGGCCCTGCCCAACGGCAGACAGCATCTCCGGCAAATCGCGGGCATCTACCGCGCGCAGCGAATGGGGCGCCACGCCCACGCCAAGCAGGTTGCCGTCCGAGCTTTTCTTTCTGTTTTCGAGCCGGCTGACCACATCGACCAGTTCGTCCAGCGACAGATCGAACATCTGCTGATGTTCACCCAGCGGCTGGCGCCCGAAGCCGGCATGGCGGTACCACACCGGCAGCATGGTAATGGCGCTGCCGGCCTGCAGGGCGGCATCGACCACCAGGTCGGCGGTGTCATGCGGTGCAAGTCCGCCCAGCCGGTGCGGGTAATGAAACTCGCCCGTGGTGGTATAGCCGCCTTCGACCAGTTCCATGAAAGCCAGCGCCGACAGTTTTTCAAAGCCATCGGCATCCAGGGTGGACACCGCCTGGTACATGCGCTCGCGCCAGCTCCAGAAGCTGTCCTTGCGGCTGGCCACAAAGCCGGTCAGGCCGGCAATGAGGCGCTGATGAATATGCGAGTGCACATTGACCATGCCGGGGATAACGACACCGGACAGCGCCTGACTGCCCTGCTGGCAGCCGGGCCGAATGTCGGCAACCATGCCGCTGTCATCCACCGACAGGGTGATGTCGCTGCGCCAGCCCTGGGGCAGCAGCGCATGGGGGCAATAAAACTCCGTCTTGTTCATGGCGACCAGTTCTGCAAACACTCCACGATGTGTTCAAGTACTTTGATGACGGGCCCGGCCCTGCCTTCATCCCAGCGCTGCGGGTCGTCCTCGTTCATGTAGCTGCGCTGCGAAATTTCGATTTGCAGGGCATGAACGTCTTCTTCGGGACGTCCGTAGTGGCGGGTGTTGTAGCCGCCCTTGAAGCGGCCGTCAACCACGCTGGTCAAACCCGGTGCCGAGGCAATGATGCGGCTGATTCTTTCGCGCAGCGCGGGCGCGCAGCTGCGCCCTTCCCAGGTGCCCAGGTTGAGGTCGGGCAGCTGGCCGTCAAACAGCCGCGGAATGCGGCTTCTGATGGAATGGGCATCGAGCAGCACGGCATGCCCGTGGCGCTCGCGCACCTCGTTGAGCAGTGCTTCAAGCCTGCTGTGGTACGGCGCCCAGTATTGGCGGACACGCCCGGTAATTTCTTCATCATCAGGCGGGTCATTCCGGTAAATGGCCTCTCCGGAAAAGGTTTGGACAGGCACCAGTCCGGTGGTGGCTCCGGCATACAGCGGCCGGTCGTCGCGTCCGCGGTTCAGGTCGACATGAAACCTGGAGGCCTGTGCCACCAGCAGCGAGGCGCCCTGTTTCCTTGCAAACTCAACCAGCCTGTCCACATGCCAGTCGGTGTCGGGCAGGGTTTGGGCATAAGGCGTCAGCCGCTGCGCCAGCTCGGATGAAATATCCGTGCCGGCGTGCGGCACATTGATGACCAGCGGGGTGGTTCCGGGGTGATATTTGTACAGCATGGCGACATTGTAGCGCTGTGCAGCCTGCGCGGGGTGCCTTGATGAGTGCCCGCAGAGCCCGAAGCCGGTGGTCCATAAAAAAGCGGGCTGCAGCGCGCTGCAGCCCGCAACATCAACCTGTAGCGGTCGGCCTATTGCCAGTGGGCCGACACTTCGACATCTTCGAAGAAGTCTGTTTTTGGCACCAGTAACAGATAGTGCCAGCCCTCGCCGGGATTATTGACCTGAATATACTCATCATTGCCCGTGTTGGTGGAAGACTGGTCAAAGTCACTTTCACTGGGCCAGCTGTCGGCCTTGTAGTAGACATCGACATCGCCGGTTCCGCCCGAGATCCTGAATTCAAGCCTGGTCTGTCCAGACGGTACGTCTGCATACAGCCAGACCGCGCTTGCAGGCGAAGAGCCCGACAGTTCGCTGCGCTTGCAGTCATTGTCCAGCCTTCTGTCGTCTTCATCCGTGCACTCATTAATTTC
>DATGTG010000071.1:0-12365 GCA_035301965.1 Wenzhouxiangella sp.
GCTGGCGAAAAACATTCAGCGCAATGCAGCGCACCGCTCGCAAAGGAACATCATGAACAGAGTCCTGCTTGCCGGCCTGGCCACAAGAGACGCAGCCGCCATGGACATCCTGATCGGAATGACCTGGCGCAATCTTGAGTGCATCACGCTTGAGCGCCAGCTGTCCAGTTCAATGACTCTTGACTTGCCCGCACAGGATGCCGCCGCCCGCGCCTGTCGGATCTGCGTTGTCGACCTGGCCGGCCTTGGCTTGCGAAACTACTCGGCGCGGGCGGAATCAAGGCTGCTTGAATTTCTTGCTGAACGCCCCGCCGTGCTGCTGTTTCGCGGCGACGGCAACGGCTGGCTCGACAGCACGCTTGCCCGGTCTTCGTCAGCGCTGCATGAATTTGTGTCTGTTCCCTACAAAACCTCCGCCATACGCAAGGCGCTTGATTCAGCCAGGGCGGCCGCCGGCATTGGCAACCGTTCTGACAGTCAGCAATACCGGACAAAAGCGGCGCGACCGGAAATTGTAAGCGCACCTGCCTGGAAGCGCGCCCTTGCTTTCAAATCCACCCGGGACAAGTCCGATGCCCGGTTGACACCGCTGGACAAAAGCGGCCTGGAACCTGTCTTTCAAACCTTCCCTGAGCTGCGCGATCAGCGCCAGCTGCGCTTTATCAGCCAGCTCCTGCTCAGCAGCGATGCCCAACTTCTCAAGGTGGGCAAAGTCATCAAGATTCTGCTGCATCCGGCCGAAGGCTGGCTCGCCACCACCCAGTCGCTGGCAAAACTGCGCCGTCTGCAAAACCATCCGGTCGTTGCAACCAGTGTTGAAACAAGCCCGGTGCCCAACGACCAGGTTGAATCGGTCGCCCGCGAATGTTTTGGGAAGGACTACCCGCGCTTCCAGCTGCCCCTTGACCTGGTTGTCTGGGAGCTGGCCAGCGAGGCTGTTTCAGAGCTGAACCTGACCCGCTACAACAACATCGGCTTTCAGCTCACCTGCCTCCCCAACCTTGCCCATATCGAGCAGGTCCGCCCCATAGACATACAGCTTTCAGTCATTTGCGCGCGCGTGCCGCAAACCATCGATTCGCTGATCAGCGCCTTTGATCGCAACAAGCCCGATGTCCTGCGTTTTGTTGCCCTGAGCCTGGCAGCCGGACTTGCGCGGACCTGGCCGGCCGGCGGGCAGGAAGCGCTCAATGGCGTTGCGACACCGAAAGCGGGCCCGGCCAAGAGCAGCGACCAGCACGGCTTTTTCAGATCGCTACTGGACAAACTTCTCAACTGACAAAACGCTGCCATGGCCAATATCTACAAAATCCTGTTCACCGGCCCGGTCAGCTCCGGCAAGACCACCGCCATCCAGTCGCTTTCAGACATCGGCGTTATCCACACCGAAGCCGCCGCATCCGACGATGTGAAAACGCTCAAGCCGACCACCACCGTGGCCATGGACTACGGCCTGATGCGGCTGGCCAACGGCGACCAGGTGCGGCTCTACGGCACGCCCGGACAAAAGCGCTTCGACTTCATGTGGGACATCCTCGCCCGCGACGCCCTGGGGCTGGTGCTCATGCTCAAGGCCGATGCCCGCAATCCGGTGGACGACCTGCGAGCCTACGTTGGCGAATTTCGTGAGCTGATTGATGAAACCGCGCTGGTGGTCGGAATTACCCACACCGATCGGGCCACGCCGGAGGTTCGCCGGCGCGTGGCCAATGAGCTGGTCAGCATGAAGCTGACCCCGGCCGTCATGGACACCGACGCCCGAAACAGGGCGCATGTCGCCGCGCTCGTCAACGCACTGGTCTACAGCATCAGCCCTTTTCTGTAGCTGAAATGCCTGTAGCTGAAACGCCCGAACGCTTCAGCGCCACCAATCCTGCACCGCAGGGGCATCAATATGCTTTTTACAGCGCTTTTCCGGTGAATTGATCCAGATCAATATCCGCTGTGGGCAACCCGTGTACGTTTCCACCGGAAACCTGCCGCAGCAATGACAACATGTCCGAACAATAATGAAAAAAGTGCTTCTTGCCGGCCTGGTTCAGCGGGAAACAGCGGCTGTTGAAATACTTGTCGGCATGACGTGGCCCGGCGTCAGCTGCTTTTCGCTGCCGCGCTGCCTGACCCTGTCCGTGCCCCACCAAAGTCGCGCTGCACGCTCATGCAGCTTTTGTGTCATCGACGTTGCGGGTTTTGGCATGCGCCACCACTCCACCGATGCACAAAAGCGCCTGATTGAATTCATTGCCGGCCGGCCAGCGCTGCTGATTCTGCGCGGCGCGCACGGCCGGCGCTGGGCCAGGCTGTGCCGGGCGCCGGAAACAACGGGACTGGACTATATCCGCGCCCCCTACACGCCGGCCGAACTGCGGCGCTCACTGGGCATGCTTCTGGACGCCCCCGTGCCCGAACCGTCATCGCCATTGGCCCGCCGGCCGCTCACGCGCGGGTCGTCACAGCCGTCCGACAGCATGAAAAACCTCTACCGGCTGTTCCCCACCCTGGTCAACCATCCGCCATTCCGGCTTGTGAACCAGCTTCGAAAGCTCTCCGGCGACAGCCTCGTGCAGCTTGATCAGGACGCCGCCCTGCTCATTGATCACAAAATGGGCTGGCTGGCTTGCAGCTGCCCCCTCGACCGGCTGATTGAAATGCAAAAGAACCCGGGACGCGGACAAATCACCACTTTGCGGCTAAGCCGTGAACAAATGAAAGCAGCCTTCAGGGACAACATCCAGAGTCGCCGGGACAAAACCGTGCTGCCCCTGGACCAGGCGCTGTGGGAGCTGGCCGGCGGCGCACTGGGACACGTCGATCTTGATGCCGGATCCGACCTGACGCTGCGCCTTGAAACCATGCCAAACCTGACCCGGCTGGCGCGTGTTCGTGCCATCGACATCCAGCTCGCCGCAGTGTGCATCCACGCGCCCCAAAACCTGAGAACCCTGCTGGAAGCGTTTGCGGGAAAAAGAAACGACGTGCTCAGATTCACCGCCCTGTCCCTGGCTTCCGGGCTGGCCGAAGCAGCCCCCGCCCCGGCAGCGCGGCACCGGCTCACAACCAGTCAGACACCTGCACAGCGCCGTCAGGCGGGCTTTTTCAGATCGCTGCTCGACAAACTGATGAGCTGAACGGACGCCATGAGCAATATCTACAAAATCCTGTTTACCGGCCCGGTTGGCTCCGGCAAGACCACCGCCATCCAGTCGTTGTCCGATATCGGCGTGGTCAGCACCGAAGCATCGGCGTCCGACGACGTCAAAAGCCTCAAGCCCACCACCACCGTGGCCATGGACTATGGGCTGATGAAGCTGCCCAACGGCGACCAGGTGCGCCTTTACGGCACGCCCGGCCAAAAGCGTTTCGACTTCATGTGGGACATCCTCGCCCGCGATGCCCTGGGGCTGGTGCTCATGCTCAAGGCCAACGCCCCAAATCCGGTGGACGACCTGAGGCTCTACGCCAGCGAATTTCGCCAGCTCATCGATGAAACCTCGCTGGTGGTCGGCATGACCCACACCGACCGGGGCGGCATGCAGGCCCGCCAAAAAGTGGCGCGCGCGCTGGTCGAAATGGACCTGCCGCCCACCGTCATGGACACCGACGCACGCAACCGTCAGCACATGGCTGTTCTTATCCAGGCGCTGGTTTACAGCATCAACCCTTTTCTGTCCGGTTAGCAGCGCAACCACCGGTTTTCAAAAGCACCGCCCCCGCCGGCTCGGTGTATCATTAGAAACTGCTGAAGCAGGCTTGCCGTACCCGCAATCGCGCATCCGCACTGCGGTGCATTCTCGCGCACAACCAGCCAGCCTTCACAAAAGTCCTGCCATATCGCCCCGCTGAAAAAAGCGGGAACCTCGATACCAAAAGCGGGTCTACGAGCCAAGCCACAACAAAAAACCAACAACATGCTTGAACAAGGGGAAGCAAAAACAATGAAAGCACCAAACTCAACAAGAGCCAAACAACAACGGGCTGACTTTTAGGGGTCTTATACGCTGTTTTTCCGGGACTTTCCCCCCGCAAACCACACGCATAGACACCGTTGTGCGGGGCAAGGGCTGGCTGCCCTGATCTGAAGGGAACAAAAACATGAAAATATTACTCGCGGGCCTCCTCGAGAGAGACGCTGCCGCCATCAACATACTGGTGCGTATGGCGTGGCGCGACCACCAGGTTGTATCACTGCCAAGATCACTGTCGCTGACCATTCCGGACCAGGACAACACTGCGCGTTCGTGCAAATGCTGCATCATCGACCTGGCCGGCCTGGGCCTGCGCCGCTACTCCACTGAAAACGAGTCCAGGCTGCAGGAATTTCTGTCGGGCCGGCCGGCTGTTCTCATTGTGCGCGGCGGCGGCGAAGGCTGGCTCAGCGCCGGCCTAACCGACAGAATCGGGCCGGCCATTGAATTTGTAACCTCGCCGTACACCACCGCTACGCTGCGCACGGCGCTTAAAACCGTCATGACCGCCGCAACCCGCCCCGCAATCAAACGGGAAAGCGCGGACAGCACAACCGGATCAGCCGTGCAACAGCAATATTCAACCGCTTCGCGCCCGGCCCACCCGTCCGGCAGGCCATCCCGGCAACCGGCCTGGAAACGGGCGCTGACGTTTGCCCAGCGGCAGGAAAACACAAGCGGCGCCACGGCCGGCACCCGGGTCAGCGCACCCACTGCTCTCAGCGAGGCCTCAAAAACCGGCGGCGAGCTGCTGTTCAGGGTCTTTCCCGAACTCAGCGACCTGCCGGAACTGCAGCTGTTCAAGCGCATTACCGGCAGCGGCAGCCTGCCCGTTCTGCTCGATTTCAAAAACGGGCCGGTCATTGTCATCAATCGCGCCCAGGGCTGGCTGGCCACCAGGGACTCCCTTTCGGATCTGATCAAGGCCCACAAGGACCCTGGTCTGACCGACAGCCTGCGCCTCAAAACCATTCCGGCCGAAAGCGTGGAAAGCGTGGTCCGCGAGCGTTTTGACGGCGAATACTACCGCGTTCAGCGTCCGCTGGATGAAGCCACCTGGGAACTGGTCAGCGAAGCGCTCAGCGGCGTAACCCTGAATCCAAATGCCCAGGCGGCGTTTCAGCTGCGCCGCATTCCAAACTTTACCCGGCTCAAACGCATCAACCCCATCGACCTTCAGCTGGCCGCCGTATGCGCGCACGCCCCGCAAACCGTAGATCTGCTGCTTAACGCCTTTGCGCGTCATCGGGACGACGTGCTGCGGTTTGTAGCCCTCTGTTTTGCCAGCGGCCTGGCCTCGCTGACCGAACTTCCAGTCGACGGCGGCGTATCATTCTCGCCCTCGCCCGCGGCCCGCAAGGCATCGCGCGGCTTTTTCAGATCCCTGATGGAAAAACTGCTTTCCTGACGAGCACACCATGTCCAATACGTACAAAATTGTTTTTGCCGGCCCGGTCGGCGCCGGCAAATCCACCGGCATCCAGGCGCTTTCCGACATCCCCGTAGTCGACACCGAAGCCTCTGCAACCGACGACACAGCGGCGCTCAAGCCCACCACCACGGTTGCCATGGACTACGGCCTGATGAAACTGCCCAACGGCGACCAGGTCCGGCTTTACGGCACGCCGGGCCAAAAGCGTTTCGACTTCATGTGGGACATCCTCGCCCGTGACGCACTCGGTCTGGTTCTCATGCTTGATGCCAGCTCGCGCGACCCGGTGGCCGATTTAAGAAACTACACCGAAGAGTTTCGCCAGCTGATCGACGACTCCACCATGATCGTCGGCCTGACCCACACCGACCTGGCCCACGGCAACATCCGGCAAGATATCGCCGACGAACTGCTCGGAATGAAGCTGGCGCCCATGGTGATGGAGGTCGATGCCCGCAAGCGCAATGAAATGGCCCGGCTGGTCAAGATGCTGGTTTCCAGCATTGACCCGTATATAAACGTATAGCCGTCCGCGGCCCCGGTTTGCCGAACGCCGCTGTCATCAGCCGCTGTCATCACTGGCACCAGCGCAGACATTGCGCTACAGTGCAGTCATCGACACCGCGCGTCAGTTCACCGGCCGTGGTTTCGGCCACGCGCCATCCAAAGGGGATCAGGTGAAATGGCTGCAGCAGTGAGTTCAAGGGAGACTGAAATCACTACAGAACCGCATCTCATGCTCACCCCGACGGGCGTGCTGTACGCATTCGCCGAACCCGACCCTCCGGCCGAATGCGCCAGCCTGCAGCTGCTCATGGCGCACAACAGCGCCCCGCTGCGCAGCGAGTGGCTGGCCCTGGACCCCAACCACGAAGAACTGCTTCCCAGGGCGCTTGAAAACAGCTGGGTGGAAGCGCTTCATCACCCGGTCACGGCCCCGCAAATGCGGCTCGACGACTTTCTTTCACACGCCATTGCCGGCCTGTCGGGCAGCCGCACCGTGGCCCTGGCCACCGGCGACGGCTTTTGCATTGCGCGCGTTGGCTATTCCCAGGAACAGGCCGACGTGCTGTGCGCCGCGGCCGCCGACTTTCTCGACTACGCCCGCCGCCAGCAATCGCGCGGCCTGAAAAATGCCACTCTGGGCCGCGCCATCTCCATTTTCAACGACATCGACCTTTTGCTGCCAGCCACCAGCTTCATTCCGTTCTGGATAGACGGCAGCGCCTGGTGGCTGGTTATCGACGGCGAGCCGCTCATCAACAACACCGCGCTGGTGCAGCTGTTGTGGAACATCCGCCTGTCCGGCTCCAGATTCATGCCCGAATCCCTGCGCTGACTGCCAGCCTCGCACACCCTCTCCTTTGGCAGCAGAAAAGAAGAGCAGCTTCACACCGAAACGCAAATCGTGTTATACAGTCTGCGGCAAGTCACGTTTACCAATTGTGACTATAAAAGGAGTTTTACCATGGCAGTTCAGCAGTTCAACGCCACCGCCCGCCTGCAAAAGGGCGTCAGGGTCAACGTGCAGGCGCGTCAATTTTCACTGGTTCTCGACGAGCCCGAAGATCTGGGCGGAACCGACGCCGGCATGAACCCGGTCGAGGCCCTGCTCGGCTCGCTGGGTGCCTGTCAGGCCATCGTGGCGCGGGTCTATGCCGAACAGTTCGACGTTCAGCTGGACGATTTTCGCGTTGAGGTCGAAGGCGACATTGACCTGGACGGCTTCTTTGGAAAGTCGGACGTGCGGCCGGGCTATTCAGAGATCCGCTACGACTTTCACATCACCAGCCCGTCCCCGCTCAAGAACATCAATCATTTGATTGACCATCTGCGCCGCCACTGCCCGGTGGGCGACACCATAGAAAACAAGGTGCGGCTGGTGCTTAACGACACCGTTCTTTCGCGCGCAGCGGCCTGACACCAGGAACAACAACAAAAGCCCCAACCGGCCGGCGCGATGGTGAAGGGTCAGAACATTCATCGCCAGGATGCGCCGGGCTTTACGGCCGCAAACCACCGGTTTGCGGCCTTTTTTCACCTGCCGCGCCCGCAGCACCCCGCCTGCAGCTGTCCACCGGGCGGCGTCATCAGTTATGCTGCCCGTTTCGGAACAAAATCAACGCTCATGTGTGGAATTGTCGGCGCCACGGCGGCGCGCAACATCGTGCCCATTCTGGTCGAGGGGCTCAAGCGGCTTGAATACCGGGGTTATGACTCGGGCGGCATTGCCGTGCTTGAAAACGGCGACATGGACATTCGCCGCGCCGTGGGCACCATTGAAGACCTGATTGGCAAGATAGAAGCCCGCCCCCTGCAGTCGGGCACCGGCATTGCCCATACGCGCTGGGCCACCCACGGCGGGCCCACCGTGGCCAACGCCCACCCGCACCGGTCGGCCAATCACCTGGCGCTGGTTCAAAACGGCATTGTCGAAAACCACGAGCCCCTGCGGGCCGAACTGCTTGAAGCCGGCTTTGAGTTTGCCTCGCAAACCGACACCGAAGTGGCGGCCCATCTTGTTGCCCGCTTTATGCGGGAGGGCAAGGATTTTGGCAGCGCATTCCGCCAGGCCGTCAAGCGCCTGCGCGGCAGCTTTGCCCTGGCCGCCATATCGCCAACCGAGCCCGAAACCATCTGGCTGGCCTGCATGGGCTCGCCGCTGGCCATCGGCATTTCCAGCGAGGAAAACTACGTGGCCTCCGACCCGCTGGCCCTGCTGCAGGTCACCGACCGCTTCATTCACCTTAAAAACGGCGACCTGGCCCGCGTCGATCGCAACCGGGTGCAGGTTTTCGACATCAGCGGCCAGCCCGTCACGCGCGCACAGGAACGCTACATCCACGCCGAGCAGGCCATCAGCAAGGGCAACTACCGTCACTACATGCTCAAGGAAATCCACGAGCAGCCACGCGCCGTGGCCGACACCCTGGCCGACAAGATCGGCCGCAACAGCGTGCTGGTCGAAGCGCTGGGCCCCGAGGCCGAGAACATTCTGCCCGACATAGAAAACATCCACATCATTGCCTGCGGCACCAGCTATCACGCCGGTCTGGTGGCGCGCTACTGGATAGAATCCGCGGCCGGCATTCCGGTCAGCGTCGAGGTGGCCAGCGAATACTGCTACCGTGCACCGGTCACGCCGCCGGGCACGCTGTTCATCGGCATTTCCCAGTCAGGCGAAACCGCCGACACCCTGGCGGCCCTGCGCCATGCCCAGTCCAGCAGCTACCTGGCCACCCTGGCGTTGTGCAACATGCCCGGTTCTACCCTGGTCAGACAGTCGCAGCTGCGCCTGATTACCGAAGCCGGCGTCGAGATCGGCGTGGCCTCCACCAAGGCCTTCACCACCCAGCTGGCCGCCCTGCGCTGGCTGGCGCTCACCCTGGCGCGCAGCCGCGGCCGGCTGAGTGACGCCGACGAAAAACAGGCCGTTGACGACCTGCGCGCCCTGCCCGAAAAAATGCGCCGCTCGCTGGCCCTCGAAGACCAAATCATGGTGATTGCCGAGGAATTCATCGACAAGCAGCACGCCCTTTTTCTGGGTCGCGGCGCGCATTTCCCCATCGCCATGGAAGGTGCACTCAAGCTCAAGGAAATCAGCTACATCCACGCCGAGGCCTACCCGGCCGGCGAACTCAAGCACGGCCCGCTGGCGCTGGTGGATGAAGACATGCCGGTGGTCACCGTGGCGCCCGACGACCACCTGCTTGACAAGCTGCGCTCCAATATCGAGGAAGTCAGCGCGCGCGGCGGACAGCTCATCAACTTTGTCGCCGACAGCATCAGGCTGCGCAGCGACGACAACATCACCAATCTGCAGGTGCCGGGCATGAGCAACGACACCAGCCCCATCATGGCCGTCATACCCCTGCAGCTCCTGGCCTATCACGTGGCCCTGCTCAAGGGCACCGATGTTGACCGACCCAGAAACCTGGCCAAATCCGTCACCGTGGAATAAGCATGAACCCGTCAGCCAGCAATCCGCTTGAAGCACTGCAGCAAAGGCTTGAATCCAGGCAGGCCACCATCGCCGTTGTCGGGCTGGGCTACGTCGGGCTGCCGCTGGCCGTCGAACTGGCCCGCGCCTACCGCGTCATCGGTTTTGATATTGACGCCGAGCGCGTTGATCAGATCCGTCAGGGCCACGATGCCAGCCGCGAGGTGGACAGCACAGAGCTGGCCACCGCGGCCGACAATCTCAGCCTGACCCACCGCGAACAGGACATGGCGTCCGCGTCGGTCTATATCATTGCCATGCCCACGCCCATAGACGCCGCGCGCCGCCCCGACCTGGCCCCCCTGCTGGGCGCCAGCGCCAGCGTTGGCCGCCAGCTGGCGCCGGGCAATGTGGTCATCTACGAATCCACCGTCTACCCCGGCTGCACCGAAGAAGACTGCGTACCCGTGCTCGAAGCCGAATCGGGCCTGACCTGCGTCAGTGACAATAATGACAATAGTGACGGTGGCAGCGACAACAGCCGCGGTTTCTACGTCGGCTACTCGCCCGAGCGCATCAATCCCGGCGACAAAAAGCGCCGGCTCAGTTCGGTCATCAAGGTCACCTCGGGCTGCACGCCGCAGGCGGCGGATTTCATCGACGCGCTGTATGGAAAAATCGTTACCGCCGGCACCCACCGGGCGCCATCAATCCGCGTGGCCGAAGCCGCCAAAGTCATAGAAAACACCCAGCGTGACGTCAATATCGCCCTTGTCAACGAGCTGGCCATGCTGTTCAACCACCTGGACCTGGACACGGCCGCCATCCTCGATGCCGCCGCCACCAAATGGAATTTCCTGCCCTTTCAGCCCGGCCTGGTCGGCGGCCACTGCATCGGCGTGGACCCGTACTACCTGACCCACAAGGCCCAGCAAAGCGGCTTTCACCCCGAAATGATCCTGGCCGGACGCCGCACCAACGACGGCATGGGCCGCCACGTGGCCCGTGAAATGCTGCGCCTTATGGCCGAACGCAGCGTCTACCGGCCCGGCGCCCGCGTGCTGGTTCTGGGCCTGACCTTCAAGGAAAACTGCCCCGACATACGCAACAGCCGCGTTATCGACGTGGTGCACGAGCTTGGGCGCTACAACCTGGCCGTCGACGTTCACGACCCCTGGGCCGAGCCCGCCCGCGCGCGCCGCGAATTCAACCTTGAACTGCTTGAAAGCCCGGATGAAAACGCCTACCAGGGCGTCATCATCTGCGTGGCCCACAACCAGTTCAAAAAAATGGGTAAAAACGGCCTGCGGCGCTGGCTGACCAAAGACGGCGTCATCTACGACCTCAAGCGCGTACTGCCCGCCGGCCAGGCCGACGCCAGCCTGTAGCCGCTCGCAAGTGCCTGCGGCGAAAACGCTGCTGCAGGCAAAGCCAATCAGCCGCCCCAGTGCGCGGCCGCCAGATCGGCCTTTTCAATCAGCGCCACGCCTTCGCCGCCGCGCGCAAAATCAAGCCAGATGCAGGGACAATCGACCGCCGCCAGGTATTCATCCAGCGCGCCGGCCGCCTCACCTACCTCCACGAAAATTACCCCGCCATCATGCAGAAAACCCGCGGCCTGCGCCAAAAGCGGCCTGACAAGATCCAGCCCGTCCTCGCCCGCCTCCAGGCCCAGCGCCGGCTCGTGCCTGTATTCAGCCGGCAGCCCGCCCATGGACGCGGTCGGCACATAGGGCAAATTGGCCACAATCACGTCATACTGCCGCCCCTGCACCGCATCAAGCAGGTCCGACTCCAAAACCTCAACCCTGTCCGCCACGCCATGACGCTCGGCGTTGCGGCGCGCCAGCGTCACCGCCTGCGGGCTGATATCCACCGCATCAACCCGCAGCTGCGGCCAGTGAACGGCAGCTGCCACGGCAATACAGCCCGAGCCGGTGCCCACATCCAGCAGCCGCCCGGCTTTTTCAATATCCACCCATGGCGCAAAACCCTCGGCAATGGCTTCGGCCAGCGGCGAGCGCGGCACCAGCACATCCTCGCTGATCTCGAATTCCAGCCCCGCAAACCAGGCGCGGCCAATCAGATAGGCCAGCGGCTTGCGCGTGGCAATGCGCCGCTCAATCAAATCATCAAAGCGTTCCCGCGCCGCGTGCCCCACGGTTCTCATCAGCGCCTCATCGCCAAAATCCGGCGGCAGATCAAACAGAAACGATGCCGCCCAGCAGGCTTCATCAATGGTGTTGTCCGTGCCGTGGCCAAAAAACAGCCCGGCATCCTCCATGCGCCCGGCCGCCGCGCGAATCAGCGCGGCCAGGGTGGGCGGATCCGTCATTACCGACATGCTCCCTTCAGCTCCATGCTCCGATCAGCCGACATGGTACTTCAACGCCCGCGCAACGCCAGCCGCAATGCACGCTTTTTAACAATCAACCCGACCGGCAAATTTGCCTGACAAATACGAACCCCGCGCCCGCCAAACTGTCATACTGTTCCAGCGGGAGTCGGCTGGACAGTCGCTGTGTCCAACAGGGCATGGAGGAAAGTCCGGGCTTCACAGGGCAAGGTGCCAGGTAACGCCTGGGGAAAGCGCCGGCGCCAAACACGCCTGGCGATTTCACGGAAAGTGCCACAGAAAGCAAACCGCCGATGGTCGGCAACGACACAGGCAAGGGTGAAAGGGTGCGGCAAGAGCGCACCGCGCGGCTGGCAACATCCGCGGCACGGCAAACCCCACCTGAAGCAAGGCCAAATAGGGATGCCACGGCGCGGCCCGCGCCGCATCCGGGTAGGCCGCTAGAGACGGCTGGCGACAGCCGTCCCAGATGAATGACTGTCCTCGACAGAACCCGGCTTACAGGCCGGCTCCCGCACTTTTCTTCTGCAGCACCCATGCAAAAGGCCGCCCTTCCGGCGGCCTTCGTCTTTGCAAACTGTACTGACGGCCAAAAACCGTCAGTAAAGCTCGATAAAATAATCCGTGGTTTTCTTCAGGGCGTCGCTCCACCTGCGCTCCAACTCGGGCGTC
>DATGTG010000072.1:0-6732 GCA_035301965.1 Wenzhouxiangella sp.
CTGACGGACACGTCCATCAGCCGATACGGCTGCCAGCTGACCCTGGCCGGCCTGACGCGTAGCGTACAGAACCATGCTGCCATTGGGCGCAAAGCTTGGCGATTCATCCATTGGCCCATCAGATAATACACTTAAACGCTCGGTTTCGCGATCCAGAACTGCAATCCGGAAATCGGCGTTGCCCTCGCTGCTGATAACCGCAAGGTAGCGATCCTCAAGCCCGATATCGGCCCGTGCATTGTAGCGCCCTTCCCAGGTGATGCGCTCGGGCTCGCCGCCCTGTGCATCAATGACATAAATTTGCGGACGCCCGGCGCGGTCGGACGTGAAATATATTTGCTCACCGTCGGGAGAAAAAACCGGTTCGGTATTGATGGACCAGTGATGGGTCAGCTGCTCGCTGCGGCCGCTGTCCAGATCAATCACCCATATTTCGGGGCTGCCGCTGCGCGACAGGCTGACCGCCAGCTTGCGGCCGTCGGGCGAAAAGGCCGGCGCACCGTTAATGCCCTTTTCAGCGCTGACGGTACGGCTGTCGCTGCTGTATAAATCCTGAATGATGATCTGCGAGCGTCCGGTGGCAAACGACACATAGGCCAGCTGGCGCGCATCGGGCGACCAGGCCGGCGACAGAATGGGCTGCGAGGTGCGAACCACGGTATGCGGGTTGTGGCCATCGGCATCGGCCACCACCAGCTCGAACCTCTCATCATCGGTGCCGGTGCCGTGCACCAGCACATAGGCAATGCGCGTGGAAAACGCACCGGGAATGCCCAGCAGGGCCTCATACACCGCGTCGGCCACGCGATGGGCGCCAAAACGCAGGTCGGAACCACCAACGGTCAGGCCCTGCGACAGCAGAATCTGCCCGCTGTGAATATCCATCAGGTAGTAGTCGATTTCATAGCCGGCCCCGTCAATGCGGTCACGCACGGTGCCAGTCACCAGATAGTCCACCTTGAGCAGTCGCCAGGTGCCAAAGCGCACCTCGGTCGGCCGCGTCGGGCGGTCAATCATTTCACCCTCGGGCATGGGGTCGAACAGCCCCGAGCGGTGCAGGTCGGCGCTGACAATGGCGGCGATATCCCCGGGCGCCTCGCCCTCGCCCTGCCAGGCAAACGGCACCACGGCAATCGGAATGGCACCGGTGGCGCCCTTGGTAATTTCAATGCGCAGCTGGGCCGCAGCGGGCGATGCCAGCAAAACGGCCAGAACAAGCAGCGCAGACAGGACAATGCCCGCCGTTGATCCCCTGTTTATTTCATTTAACCGTTTGCCGATCATTGCATGCATGGTAAAGATCACTCCGTCACTATTTTTTTGGCACGAATTCAAATTCAATTTCACGGGTAAACACTTCTTCATATCCTCCATAAGGAAGATCACCAACGCTGTTGATTGCTGCCAACATGGATCTCCGCATGGCTTCATCCGCATTGCACGAAGAAGTAATTCTCACGTCAACAATTTCCCCGCCGGGAATCTGCCTGATAACAACCGGACAGTACAAATCATCAGGAATGGTTGAAGGCGGATGCCAGTTTCGCTCAATCATTTGTTTAATGGTTGCCTCATATTCCTCCCCCAGCGTAGCCTTCCGGGCATTCTCATCCGCGTCCTCCGACGCCAGCCGCAAGCGCTCGGCATCCCGCTCAACATCATCATAGGTTTCTTCGCGTTCTTCGCGCCGGGTCATTTCATCCAGCTCGCTGAGCAGCTCTTCACTGCTGCGTTCGCGCTCTTCGCGCTGGCGGCGAATCTCGTCCAGCTCGCGCTGACGCGCCTCGTCGCGCCGACGGCGCTCTTCATCCAGTTTTTTGCGCGCTTCGCGGCGTTCCTCTGCGGCCTTCAGGCGCGCCTGCTCCTGCTCAAGGCGGCGCTGCTCGGCGGCAGCCTGGGCCTGCTCCTCCTCCCTTTGCCGCTGGCGCTCGGCTTCCTGCTCGCGCTGGCGGGCCTGCTCGGCTTCGGCCTGGCGCTGACGCTCAATTTCCGCCTGGCGCTCGGCCGCCTGCCTGGCCGCCTCTTCGCGCTCGCGGCTGTCGTCCTGTTTTTCAACCGGTTTCGGCCCTTCATCCACCAGGGTGACAAAAACCGGCACCGGATCGTGCCTGAACGGCTGCCAGTCCCAGGTGCCGATGATCAAAATGGCCACAAAAGCGGCGTGCACGGCCACCGCCAGCCCAAAAGCGGTCAGCGCGTCCTTGACAGCCTGCCAGCGGGCTTTCACGAACACCTCCAGCAGCGGGCGCAGGTTTTATAAGCGCGCAGATGACTGGCGCCCGGATGCGGCTTTGAGATCCGGGGAATCATGGGTGTTTTGAGTATCCGGGCAGTCATGCGGTTCCGGCCGGGGCAGCGCGGCCGCGGCTCAATCGTTTTCAGGCGGATCGCCCACCAGGCCAATGGCCGACACGCCGGCGCGCTGCAAAAATGTCATGGCCTCGTAAATATGCTGATAGGCCACGTCGCGATCGCCGTTGACCACCACCTGCAGCTGCGGATTGCGCGCCACAATGGCGCTCACGGTTTCAACCAGGGTCTGTTCGTCCACCAGCTCGGGCGCATCGCCGGTATCCAGATACAGCTCGCCGCCGGCCGTTACGGTCACCGTCAGCGGGTCGCCGCTGTCGTCGCTCATGGGTTCGGCCGCCGCTTCGGGCAGGTTGACCTCCACGCCCAGGTTCATCAGCGGCGCGGTCACCATGAAAATAATCAAAAGCACCAGCATCACGTCGATATAGGGCACGACGTTGATTTCCGACATGCTTCGGCGACGGCGACGGCTGTGCAGCAGATCGGCCACTTCAGCCCTGCTCCTTCAGCCGGCGCGCGTGACGCAGCAGAATGGCGGAAAACTCCTCGCGGAAGCTCTCATAGCGAATTTCCAGGCGCTCGACCTGGTTGGAAAAGCGGTTGAAGGCAATCACCGCCGGAATGGCGGCAAACAGCCCCATGGCGGTGGCGATCAGCGCTTCGGAAATGCCGGGCGCCACCATGGCAATGGTGGCCTGCTGGGTGCCCGCCAGGCCGCGAAAGGCGTTCATGATGCCCCACACCGTGCCAAACAGGCCCACATAGGGGCTGACCGAACCAACCGTCGCCAAAAAGCTGAGCCGGTTGTCAAGGCGGTCCATTTCGCGAATCAGCCGCACGCGCATGGCGCGCTGGGCACCGTCCACCATGGCGGCGGAATCGACCTGGCGCTCGCTGCGCAGGCGCGAAAACTCGCGAAAGCCGTCGGCAAAAATGGCTTCCATGCCGGTGCGCGGGCGATTGCTGTCCTCAACCGTTTCATACAGGCGGTTGAGATCAACGCCCGACCAGAACTGCTTTTCAAACTTGCGCGATCCGGATTCAGCGCGGCTGATCATCTGCCGCTTGCTGAAAATGACCACCCACGAGGCCAGCGACGCCAGCACCAGCAGCGCCATGACCAGCTGTACCAGCAGGCTGGCGCCATGAATAAGCTCCCAAACTTGCAGCTCGCCGTTCATCAATAATACCTCAAGTGCCTACAGGCTTTTGTTCTTGTTGGTGAATGATCAGTTGCTGTTTCAGCGCCGCTGGTATGCGCGCCGGAACAAAGCGGTCGGCCGTAACGCACACAGCCTCAACGCGCGCCGTGGCCAGCAGCCTTTCATCGGCCCGCCGGTGCATGTGCTGGCTGAAAACCAGGGCGGCCGCGCTCAGGTCTTCGATGGCGATTGTCACGGCAAGTTCATCTTCAAGCCGCGCCGGCGAAACAAAATGCACGTCGGCGCGCCGCACCACAAACACCCGGTTTTCGCGCTCGCGCATCACCGCCTGCGGAAAACCGTGCGCCAGCAGCCAGTCGGATCGGGCGCGCTCGAAAAAAGCCAGGTAGCGGGCATGATAGACAACGCCGCCGGCGTCGGTGTCTTCCCAGTACACGCGATAGACAAACGGGCCGCTCATGAGTCCGGCGGGCTGTTGAACAGATCGGCGGCCGCGTCTTCAGGGCGGTCGGGCGGCTGCAGGCCAAAATGCCGCCAGGTGGCGGCGGTGGCCATGCGTCCGCGGGCGGTGCGCATCAAAAAGCCTTCCTGAATCAGATAGGGCTCGATGACATCCTCAATGGTGCCGCGCTCTTCCGACAGCGCCGCCGCCAGGCTTTCCACGCCCACCGGGCCGCCGCCAAAATCATGCACCAGCTTGTGCAGCAGGCGCCGGTCCATGGCGTCAAAGCCGTGTTCGTCCACCTGCATGATTTCCAGCGCCTGGCTGGCCAGGCCAGCGCTGATGCGTCCGTCGCCGCGCACCTGGGCAAAATCGCGCACCCGGCGCAGCAGCCGGTTGGCAATGCGCGGCGTGCCGCGCGAGCGGCGGGCTATTTCAGTTGCGCCGGCGCGGTCGGTTTCAATGTCCAGAATGCCGGCCGAGCGCACCACAATTTCGGTCAGCTCATCCGCGCTGTAAAACTCCAGTCTTTCAACAATGCCAAAACGGTCGCGCAGCGGCGAGGTCAGCAGGCCGGCGCGGGTGGTGGCGCCCACCAGGGTAAAGCGCGGCAGATCCAGCTGAATAGAACGCGCCGCCGGCCCCTCGCCAATGATGATGTCGATGCAGTAGTCCTCCATGGCCGGATACAGCACCTCCTCGACCACCGGGCTCAGGCGGTGAATCTCGTCAATGAACAGCACGTCGCCGGGCTCAAGGTTGGTCAGCATGGCGGCCAGGTCGCCGGCGCGCTCCAGCACCGGGCCGGAAGTCTGGCGCATCTGCACACCCATTTCGTGGGCAATGATGTGGGCCAGCGTGGTTTTGCCCAGCCCCGGCGGGCCGAAGATCAGCACGTGGTCAAGCGCCTCGTGGCGGCTGCGCGCCGACGACAGATAAACTTCCAGGCGCTCCTTCATGACCGGCTGGCCAATATAGGCCTCCAGCCGGTCGGGGCGCAGGCTGGCCTCAATGCGGTTTTCGTCGCCTTCGGCTTCGGCGGCTAGCAGGCGGTCATCACTCATCAGCTCTGCATTTTCTCTTTAAGCGCGGCGCGAATCAATGCCTCGGCCGAAAGATCGCTGTCGGCCACCGCCCTGACCATTTTCATGGCTTCCGACGCGGAATACCCCAGGGCTTCCAGACCGGCGCGCGCCTCGGCATCGGCGCTGGCTTTGGCCGGGGCACCGGCGCCCTGGCCGACAAGGTCTGAAATCTTGCCGCGCATTTCCAGAATCAGGCGCTCGGCGGTTTTCTTGCCAATGCCCGGCAGGCGCGTCAGCGATTGGGTGTCACCCGCCTCGATCATCAGGGCAAAATCGGCGGCGCTGGCGCCCGAAAGTATGGTCATGGCCATGCGCGGCCCGATGCCGGTCACCTTGAGCAGCTGGCGAAACAGCTGCCTGTCGGCTTCGGCCAGAAAACCGTACAGCGTGTGGGCATCATCACGCACTACAAGGTGGGTCAAGACCACCACCGTCTCGCCTTCGGCCGGCAGGTTTTCAAACGCCTGCACCGGCAGCTCCACGCCGTAGCCCACGCCGGCCGCATCCACAACAATGAATGGCGGCCTGCTCGACAAAAGCCTGCCCTCAAGGCGCACAATCATCTCAGCACCACGCCGGCCGGCAGCCGTTTTTGCGTTTGCACCGTGTGGTAATGACACAGGGCCGCGGCCAGCGCATCGTGGGCGTCCTCGCCGAGCTCAACCTCAATTTTCAAAAGCACCCTGATCATGTGGGCAACCTGCTCCTTGGCGGCACCGCCGCGTCCGACAATGGCCTGCTTGATGGCACGCGGCGCGTACTCGAACACGTCCAGCCCGGCGTCGGCAGCGGCGCAAATGGCCGCGCCGCGCGCCTGACCGAGCTTGATGGCGGCCTGGGGATTGCGGCTCATGAAAACCGTCTCGACCACGGCCACTGCGGGCCTGTATTCCTCAATCAGGCCTTTGACGCCGGTAAAGATCATGCCCAGCCGCTCCGGCATGGGCCCGCCGCCCAGGCGCAGCGTTTCAGCGTGCAAAAAGGATTCACCTTCAATGATGCCCACGCCGGTCATGCGCGATCCGGGGTCAAGGCCGAGAATACGCATCACTCGTACGCTTCGGCCGGAATATCGGCGTTGGACCACACGTCCTGGGTGTCATCCAGGTCTTCCAGCGCATCCAAAAGCTCAAGAACCTGCCCGCCGGTCTCCACGTCTACCTCGATCAGACTGTCGGCACGCTGGATAATCCCGGCCTCTTCAAATTCAAGCCCGGCCGCTTTCAGGCCGTCACGAACCGCCTCGAAATCCTCGGGCGCAGCAATCACTTCAACGGTGCCGTCATCCGCCGTTTCGATGTCTTCGGCACCGGCTTCCAGGGCCGCTTCCATCACGGCATCCTCGTCCGTGCCGGGGGCAAAGACAATCACGCCCTTGCGCTCAAACTGAAACGCCACCGAACCGTCGGTGCCCAAATTGCCGCCGTGCTTGCTGAAGGCAAAACGCACTTCGGACACGGTACGGTTGCGGTTGTCGCTCAGGCAGTCGACCATCACGGCCACCCCGCCGGGGGCATAGCCCTCATAGCGCAGTTCTTCATAGCTGGCGCCACCCAGCTCGCCGGTGGCCTTCTTGATGGCGCGCTTGATATTGTCCTTGGGCACGTTGGCCGCGTTTGCCCTTTCAATCGCCAGCCGCAGGCGCGGGTTGGCGTCCGCATCGCCGCCGCCGTCGCGGGCGGCCACCGAAATTTCGCGAATCAGGCGGGTAAAAATCTTGCCGCGCTTG
>DATGTG010000073.1:0-3932 GCA_035301965.1 Wenzhouxiangella sp.
GCTGGTTATCAATCCCGACTGCCTGCTGCGGCCCGACGCGCTGGCGCAGCTGGTGGAAGAGCTGGACAGGCACGCAGATGTGGCCATGGTGTCGGGGCGGGTGTTTGACATGCGCGGCCAGGAACAGCGGGGCAGCCGGCGGCGCCTGCCCGACCGGCGCCAGATTCTGGCCGAGGCCCTGCCCTTTGGCAGTCACGGCGGCATTGATCTGACCCACGAGCCGGCCCCGCAGGCGCCCGTGGATGTCGAGGCCGTATCCGGTGCCTGCATGCTCATCAGGCGCGCGGCACTGGATGAGGTGGGCGGCTTTGATCCCGGCTTTTACATGCATTTTGAAGACCTGGACCTGATGGCCAGGCTGCAGGCCGCAGGCTGGCGAATCCGGCTGCTGCCCTCGGTGTTCATTTCGCATGCTGGCGGGGTTTCAAGCCGACGGCGGCCGCTGGTGGTCATGTGGGCCAAGCACAAAAGCCTGTGGCGCTACCTGAACAAGCACTGCTCGGACAACTGGTCGCCGCTGGCGCGCGCCAGCTGGTGGCTGGTCATTCACCTGCACGCCGTGATCAGAACGCCGCTGAGCCTTCTGGGGATGCCGTGAGCGACACGCCCGTGCTTGCCCTGCTGGGCGCCAGCAGCGCCTGCGGGCGCTATTTTCTGGAGCGCAGCGCCCGCCACAATGTGCGCATCATTGCCGTTTCGCGCCGCCACCCCCGGCAAGCCTGGCCGCACGCCCTGTGGATGCAGCATGACCTGACCCACGGGCCGGTGGACGTGCGCGCCGCCAGCCTGGTGAGCTTTGCGCCGCTGCGTTTCACTCTGGAGCAGGTGCAGCGCGGCAGCGGGCTGGGCCGGCTGGTGGCCACCAGCCCCGCCGAAGCCCGTTTTGAGCCGGGCAGCGCGCAGCCTGCGCTGGAACAGCAGCTGCGGGCCATTTGCCGGCAGCGCGGCATTGTGCTCACCCTGCTCAATCCCCTGTCGCTGCACGAAGGCGCGGACTGTCCGCCGGCCGGCGAGGCGTGGCCGCCGCAGGGCAACAAAATACTTGTGGGCGGCAACGGTTTGCGCGCGCCGGTGCACGCCGATGACGTGGCGGCGCTGGCGCTTGAATGCCTGGCGCGGGGCTC
The DNA here is from genome assembly GCA_035301965.1 of Wenzhouxiangella sp. GTDB lineage: Bacteria > Pseudomonadota > Gammaproteobacteria > Xanthomonadales > Wenzhouxiangellaceae > Wenzhouxiangella. The sequence goes on from DATGTG010000073.1 coordinate 1,125, forward strand.
AAAAAGCGCCGGAAGCTGGCTGCTGGGCGGCGGCGAAAGCCTGACGCTGCAAAACATGCTGCGCCGGCTGGCAGCAGCCGGTGGTCATGAGGTAAAAATCAGACAGCGGCCGGGCTGGCTGCTGAACGCCCTCAGCAGGCTCGGGCATTCGCGGGCGCCAAACAGCAGGCAAATCGAGCGTCATAAAACCGACAGGGTGGTTGACGACACGCCGGCGCGAGAGCAGCTGGGCTGGTCGCCGCGTTCATTCCGGCCGTAATTTTCCCCAATCAAACGGCCCGGCCGGTCAGCCGGTTGTGGGCGGCAATGATTTTTTCGCGGCGCGCGGCCATGGGGTCGGCGCTGATAAAGGCCTGCACGCGCTGCATATAGTCGGGATGGCGCTTGAGCAATGTTTCCATGGCCTGCCCGCCGGGTTTTTCACCCAGCGGGCCGAAGCTGGCGCCGCCCTGGTGGGCCACAAACGCGTCGTCGCACAGCACGTGCGTCCAGCCGGTGCCGGAGGCGCGCATGCACCAGTCGTTTTCCTCGCCGTAGCCACGGCCAAAGGCCTGTTCGTCAAACAGGCCCACCTGGGCAATGGCCGCCCGGCGCATGAACATGCAAAAGCCCACGCCGGTGGGCACCGGGGTGTATTCGGGCGGCCCGGCCAGGCGGCAGGCCTGGGCCCAGGCGCTGATGTTTTCCGGCCACGGGTTGGCCCGGCAAAATTCGGGAATGGAAGCGATTTCGCCGTTGTTGGTCAGCGGCGTGATGCTGGCAATGCGCTCGTTGGAGGCGGCGCAGCGCTCGATGGCGTCCAGCCAGCCGGCGGCCACCTGGGTGTCGGCGTTAAGCAGAATGACATCGCGTCCGCCGGCCAGCGTCATGCCAAAATTTGCCGAGGCGACAAAACCCAGGTTTTCCTCGTTTTTTATTTTTGTCCAGCGGGCCGGTTGCTGCGCGATCAGATCAGCCATTTCGGGGTCTGTTGACGCATCGTCAATCACGATGACCGGCTGGTTTCGGCCGATGGTGGCCTCAAGCGCCTTGAGGCAGCGCCGGGTTTCGGCCAGCGCGTTGAAAACGGGAACAACAATGACCGTCATGAGGCAAACCACTCGTGCGCCAGGCGCACCATGCCAAGCTCGCGGGTGTGGCCGGTGACGGTAAAGTCATGCTCGCGGCTGTCGTGAATGCGCAGGCCTTCGGGTTCCAGCGCGTGGGCCCGCAGCGTGTAGCTGCCCGGCAGCAGACTGAGATTGCTGAAACGCAGCCTAACCTGATAACGACCGTGGCCGACCTTTTCGGGCACCTGGTCTTCGTGGTCGGTGGCCACGCCATACACCGGCGTGCCGTCGGCGCGCACCACGCCAAACAGGGCGGCGGGCGGGCGGTCGTCGGGCGATTCCAGATCCAGCCTGATGTCGAGCGAATCGCCGGCAGACAGCATGGGGTCGGCCGAGCTGTCATCATTCAGGGCCAGCCCGGCGATGGTGTACATGGCGTTGGGGTCGCGGCTGTTGCCGGCCTGGCGGTCGCGGGCGTCCTTACGCTCGTGCCAGGCAAGATAGGCCTGGGTTACGTCGAACACATTGCCGTAGCCGGCCACCCCGCCCTGGTGCAGCCACAGCGCCTGGCGGCACAGCTTCTGCACCTGGTACATGCTGTGCGAAACCATCAGCATGGTGCCGCCGTCTTCCAGATAGTTTTCTATCCAGCGGATGCATTTTTTCTGAAAGCTTTCATCGCCCACCGCCAGCACTTCATCGGTAATGAGCAAGTCGGGCTTGACCGAGGCCACCACCGCAAATCCCAGCCGCACCACCATGCCCGATGAATAGTGCTTGATGGGCTCGTGGATGGAATCGCCAATGTCGGCAAAGGCCAGAATGTCGTCCAGGCGCTCGTCAATCTGGCGGCTGGACAGACCCAGAAAAGCGGCGTTCATGCGCAGGTTGTCCATGCCGCTGTATTCAGGGTCAAAGCCTGCGCCCAGCTCCAGCAGCGCGGCAATGCTGCCGTTTTTTTCAATGGTGCCGCTGCTGGGCGACAGCACGCTCGAAATGATCTTGAGCAGGGTGGATTTGCCCGCGCCGTTGGCGCCAATGATGCCCAGCGATTCTCCAGGGTTGATCTGAAAGCTGATGTCGTGCAAAACCCGGGTGCCGCCCTGGGCCCGGCCCTGCCACAGCAGCTGCCAAAAGGCACGAAAACGCTTGCCCGACTGCACGCTGGGCGGAAAGCGCTTGCTGATGTTGCTGAGTTGCAGCAGAGGTTTGGACATGGTGATGGATCTTACAGGAAATCCTCAAAATGAGGGCTGAGGCGGTTGAACAGCTTCAAGCCCAGCCAGGCGGTCACAAGGCTGCCGGCCAGCATCAGCAGCGCGGGCCAGCCGGGCATGTAATCGCCGTGCAGCATGGACTGGCGTATTTCGGCCATCCACCAGGTGATGGGGTTGAACTGCAGCCAGTGGCCCATGTCGCTGGGCAAAAGTTCGGGCGAGTACAGAATCGGGGTGAGAAAAAACCAGAACATGAACACCGTCGGCAGGGCCTGTTCCAGATCGCGCACAAACACCTGAACCGCCGACAGGGCCAGCGACAGGCCCACCGTGAGTATGTACAGCGAAAGCAGCGCCAAAAGCATTCTGGGCAGGCCGATCCACCACAGCTGGATGTCCATAAAAGCCAGGATGATGAACACGGCGGTGTAGCCGGCCAGGTGAATGAGAAACACCGAAGTGACCGAGGCCAGCACCGGCATTTGCCGGGGCAGGGCCACCTTGGAAATAAGCGCGGCGTGCTCGCGTATGGACTGGGCGCC
>DATGTG010000074.1:0-10176 GCA_035301965.1 Wenzhouxiangella sp.
GAGCATGCCGTTGATAAAGCTCTTGTAGCAGGCAACGACCTCGGCCATCACGGTATCCCGGTCACCGTCCTCGGGCAGCTGCTTGGCCACAAAACCGCCCTTGGCACCCACCGGCACAATCATGGTGTTCTTGACCGTCTGGGCGCGCAGCAGGCCCAGCACCTCGGTGCGGAAGTCTTCGCGCCGGTCGGACCATCTCAGACCACCGCGCGAGACCATTCCGCCGCGCAGGTGAATGCCTTCAACGCGCGGGGAATAAACCCATATTTCACGGAACGGACGCGGCTCGGGAAGCTCCGGTGCCATCTGGCTGTCGATCTTGAAGCTGATGTATTCCCGCCACTGGCCGTTTTCATTCTGCTGGAAAGCGCTGGTGCGCAGAATTGATCTGATCAGCTCGCAAAAAGCACGCAGAATGCGGTCCTCATCGGCGGAACTGACCGAATCCAGAGCCCGCAAAATGGTTTTTCTGACCATTGCCTCGGCCTCTTCGGAAGGCTGCTTGCTGCGCAGACTGCACACATCCGAAATATATTCATCCAGGAGCGGATCACCGGCATCTGTGCGCAGCTCGCGACACTCGGCCGCCAGCTTTTCGGCTGCGGACTGGCGCATCTTGTCGTCTTCCTCGCGCCGCTGCGGATCGAAACGCAGCTCAAAGTATTCGGCCAGCAGGCGGGTGACCAGCGGCCAGGAGGCCAGCGTCTCTTCCATATAGGTCTGCGACAGCGAAAGACTGGTTTGCTGCAAATACTTGCTGCAGGCCCGCAGCCATTCAATCTGGCGCCAGTCCAGTCCCGCCAGCATGATCAGGCGGTTGAAACCGTCATTTTCAATGCGGCCCTTCCAGACCTGCTCAAAGGCCGACTGAAAGCGGCTGCCCAGGCGATCAAGGTCGATCTCGGCATCGCCCTGCGGCTGCATGTCAAGATCCTGAATCCACACGCGGCCGTTGCCGTTGTCGGCCAGGCTGAGCTCATACGGGCGCTCGGAAACAATCTGCATGCCGAGGTTTTCGAGCATGGGCAGAACGCCGGACAGCGGCATGGGGTCACCATGCTTGAATATCTTGAAGCGCAGCAGGCCCGCGCCACGGGCGCTGTCATCGGGCCGGTACAGGCTCATGCGCAGGTCATCGGGGCTTTCCAGCTGGGCAATTTTGGCCACGTCAAAACTTGCCACCTGCGGTGAAACCTCGTCAACATAGGAAACCGGAAATGCCCGGGCAAAGCGGCGGGCCAGTTCCAGCCCCCGCCCTTCTCCATGTTCACGCACCAGTATTTCAGTCAGACCATCGCTCCAGGAACGAATGGCATCCCTGATGCGGGCTTCAATTCCTTCCACATCAACATCGGTTGGGGCCTCCCCTTCGGTGCGAACAACGAAATGCACGCGCGCCAGCGCAGACTCGTCAACCTGAACGGCAAAATCAAGGCGTGCACCGCCAAGGGCATCCCTGAGAATCGCCTGAATCTTCTGGCGGTTTTCGGTATTGAACTGTTCGCGCGGGATAAACACCAGGCAGGAGAAAAAGCGCCGGTAGCGCTCGCGCCTGACAAATACGCGGATTTGGCCGCGCTCCTGAAGGTCCAGCACGCCCATGCTCAAATCAAGCAGCTCCTGGCCGGATGCCTGGAAAAGCTCGTCGCGCGGGAGGGTTTCGAGGATGTGCACCAGCGCCTTGCCCGCATGGCTGTCGGCTTTCAGGCCGGAATTTTCCAGCACCCACTCAACCTTGCCGCGCACCAGCGGGGTGTCCTTGCAGCGCCGGATGTAGGCGCCCGATGTAAACAGGCCGATCAGGCGCTTTTCCCTGACAACCCGGCCGGAGTCATCAAAATAAAGCACCGAGATGTAGTCCATGTAGCCGCCGCGGTGAATGCGGGACAGCGCATTGGTTTTGGTGATGATGACCGGGTCATCGGCGGTCACTTCCTTGCCGCCGCCGGCCAGTTCGCTCAATGGCCGCACCGGAGCTGCGCGGTTGTCCGGATGCATGATGCCCAGCCCGCTGTCGGCAACCGCACGCAACACGCGCCCGTCGGCAGCATCTTCCACCACATATTCACGGTAGCCAAGAAACGTGAAGTGGTTGTCTATCAGCCAGTTGAAAAACTCGCGGGTTTCTTCAAGAGCCGGGCCGGAAAGCGCGGAATGGGTGGTGGCCAGCTCATCGGCAATCTCTTTGGTGCGATCCAGCATGGGCCTCCAGTCGTTGACCGCAAGCCGAACCTCCGCAAGAACGCTCAAAATACGCTCTTCAATATCTTTCAGCACCCCGGGCTGGCTCTGGCGATCGATCTGAACATGCATCACCGATTCCGCGCCGGCGTTTTCCGGATCATTGCGCTGTCCGGACAGCGCCTTGAGGCGGCCGCTGCCGTCGCGCTCAACCTTGAGCACCGGGTGAATGACCAGATGCACATTGATGCCCATGTTGGACAGGGCGAGGACCACGGAATCGACCAGGAAAGGCATGTCGTCATTGACAATCTCGACAATCGTGTGACCGGACTCCCAGCCGTGGTCAGCCGATGTCGGGTTATAGGCCCTTAACAGCACTTCACTGCCGGTTCTGTTTTCGGCAAACTGCAAAAACCCGGAAGCCAGCGCAACCGCTTCAGCATCGGACAAGGTGGCCAGCTCCGCGGCCGGCACACGACGGTAAAGTTCGCTGACAAAAGTGGCCAGCCGGCTGCTGTTGTCGCCTGCTTCGACCTTCGACAGAATACGCTTGAGCTGAGCCGGCTTTTCCTGCTCCATGGGGTGGTTCATTGCTTTCCTTTTCAATTGGCTGTTGTCCGGCAAAAACCCTGCCGGGCGATTGTTCTGTTGGGGAATGAGGGGTCAGTCAGCGCAGCCCTGTTTCGCTGCGGGCGATGACCATGCGCTGAATCTCGCTGGTGCCCTCATAAATTTCAGTGATCTTGGCGTCGCGGAAATAGCGCTCCACGTCCATTTCCTGGCTGTAGCCCATGCCGCCGTGAATCTGTACTGCCTGATGGGCAATCCACATGGCCGCCTCGGAGGAAAACAGCTTTGCCATGGAGCCGTTGAGCGTATAGCGCGCGCCGGTTTTGTCGGCCTGCATTTTTTCCCAGGCAGCCCGCAGTGTCAGCAGGCGTGCGGCCTCCAGGCGGGTTTTCATGTCGGCCAGCTTGGCCTGAATCATCTGAAAACTGCCGATTTCACGCCCGAACGCCTTGCGCTCGCGCACGTATTCGAGGCTGGCATCATAAGCGGCCTGGGCAATGCCCACCGACTGAGAGGCAATCCCTATACGGCCGGCATCCAGCACTCCCATGGCAATCTTGAAACCCTGCCCTTCCTCACCCAAACGGTTCTCGACCGGGCACCGGTAGTCGGTCAGCTCGATCTCGCAGGTGGCCGAGGCGCGAATGCCCATTTTGGGTTCTACTTTGCCGCGATGGAAACCCGCCTGTTCTGCATCGACGACAAATGCGGTGATGCCGCGCGAGCCCGCATCGGGGTCGGTGATGGCAAACAGCACCACGTAGCGCGCCACCGGCCCGGAGGTAATCCAGGACTTGCGGGCGTTGATGATGTAGTGACTGCCGTCATCGCTGAGCCTGGCCCGAGACTTCATGCTGCCGGCATCGGAGCCCGAATCGGGCTCGGTCAGCGCATAGGCGCCAATCTCCTCACCGCTGGCAACGGCCCGGACAAAAAGCTGCTTCTGCTCTTCTGTGCCGTGCTTGAGTATGCCGTGGCAAAACAGGGAATTGTTGACCGACATGATGGTGCCGTGCGCAGCATCGGCTGCACAGACTTCCATCATCGCCAGGGCGTAGCCGATGGTATCGAGTCCCGAGCCACCGTATTCCTCGGGAACCTCGATGCCCATCAGGCCCAGTTCACCCATGCGCCTGACGGTTTCCATGGGGAACTCGCCCGATGCATCAAACTGGCGAGCAACAGGGGCGATTTCTTCGCGCGCAAACTCGCGTGCAGCAGCCTGAATCATCTGCTGTTCTTCGGTCAGCTGAAAGTCCATCAGATACCCTTTTCTGTTATTGAATCACTCAGGCGCAATTATACTCGTAAAGAGCCGCATTAACGCAGTGTTGCAGCATGACGGCACAGGCGGAAAATGCCCGCCAGAGCCGTTTTGAGCAAATTTCGCATTTGAGCTTGACTCTGTTTCCGTATTGCGTACAATTTGAGTCACCGGATTCGGGGTTCCCCCTTCCCCACCGGTACCGTGGCCCAGGTTCCCCCCTTGCCTGGGCCACATCTATTCAGGCGGCCGGAGCACCGCGCTCCGGCCGCCTTGTTTCTGCAGGTCAGGCAGCAATGCTTGTTAAAAACTGCAGCGTTGGCTTATAATGCTGCGCTGTTTGCCCAGGTGGCGGAATTGGTAGACGCGCCAGCTTCAGGTGCTGGTATCCGCGAGGATGTGGGAGTTCGACTCTCCCCCTGGGCACCATCAAACAGCCTCAAGCGGCTGAAACCATTCAGGTCTTCAGCCTTTGTCACTCCTCATGACCACAACTGTGCCCCGCACGCTCAGCGCAGAATATTGCGTTGCCGCAAGTAATCAAGAATCAGGTCAACACTTTCTTCCACGCTCAGGCGCTCGGTGTCTATCACCAGTTCAGGCTGCCCGGGCTCTTCATAAGGCGAGTCTATGCCGGTAAAGTGCCGGATCTCCCCGGCCCTGGCCCTGGCATAAAGCCCTTTTGGATCACGCAGCTCACATGCCTCGAGACTGGCGCGGACATATATCTCGATAAACTCTCCCGGCTCCAGCAGCGAGCGCACCAGGGCCCTGTCATTACGAAAGGGTGAAATGAACGCCGACAGCACCACCAGGCCGGCATCGACCATCAGCCGGGCCACCTCGCCAATACGCCGAATATTTTCAACCCGGTCGCTGTCGGTAAAGCCCAGGTCGCGGCTGAGCCCGTGCCGAACATTATCGCCGTCCAGCAGATAGCTGTGATGACCCAGCCTGAACAGGGCCTGCTCCAGGGCGTTGGCCACAGATGACTTGCCCGCACCCGACAGGCCGGTAAACCACAGCACCGCCGGCCGCTGGGCTTTCTGGCCGGAACGCTGCTGTTTGCTGACGCGATGCTCGTGCCAAACCACATCGGGCGACACGGAGGCCAGCGCATCGCTGACCGAACGCACAATCATGCCGGCACCGGCAGTCTGGTTGTCGATGCGGTCGATCACGATGAACGCGCCGGTCGCCCGGCTTTTTCTGTAGGCATCAAATGCGGCCTTTCCAATCAGGCGCCAGCGCACCAGGGCGATGTCGTTAAGCTCAAGCATCTCTGCATGTTCATGCTCAAGGTTATTGATATTAATGCAATGATGAATGAGCTCGGCCGTGGCCGTAATGGTTTTTGAGCCGATTTTCAGATCATATTGCCGCCCTTCGAGCAAAGGTGAATCCGCCATCCAGACAACGTTGGCATCAAGCGCCTGGGCGGCCAGCGCCGGCCTGTGCGGATCGGCCAGCAAGGCGCCCCGGCCCACATCAATTTGATCGTTCAAAACAATGGTTACCGCCTCGCCAGCCGACGCCGACTCCACCTGACCGTCAGGGCCTGAAATGCTTTTTATCCGGCTGCGGTGGCCCGCAGGCTGGATCAGGATTTCATCCTGCAGGCTGACGCGACCGCCGGAGACGGTTCCGCAAAGCCCTCTGAAACCTGCACCGTGGCGGTTGATGTACTGCACCTGAAATCGGAAGGGCATTTTTTCAGCCGCCGTTCGTGCTGTCGACGGCATGTTTTCAAGCAGACTCAGCAGGGTTGGGCCGTCATGCCACTCAAGCTGCCGGCCGCGCGACACCACATTGCTCCCCGCAACAGCACAAACGGGCACGGCATACATGCGGGCAAAATCAAGCTGGGCCGCGAAATCGCTGCAGTCGGCCTGAATTTCATCGAAGACCCGCTGTGAATAACCGACCAGATCCATTTTGTTGACGGCAACAACAATGTGTCTGACGCCCAGCAGCCAGCACAGAAACAGGTGGCGGCGCGTCTGGTTTTGCAGACCCCGGACGGCATCAACCAAAATAACAGCGGCATCGGCGCTGGACGCCGCGCTGGCCATGTTGCGCGTGTACTGCACGTGCCCCGGAGTGTCGGCAATGATGAATTTTCGGTTGGGTGCCGAAAAATAGCGCCAGGCCACATCGATGGTAATGCCCTGCTCACGCTCGGCCCGCAGGCCGTCCACCAGCAGGGCCAGGTCAGCGCCAGCAGCTTCACCGTGCCGGGCATCCTGTTGCAGCGTCTCCAGCCGGTCCTCGTATACCTGCCCGGTTTCAAGCAACAGTCGGCCTATAAACGATGACTTGCCGTCATCAACCGACCCGCAGGTAATGAAGCGCAGCAAATCCTGGCTGTCTTCTTCAGGCGCGCTCATTAAAAATAACCGTGAATTTTCTTGTCTTCCATGCTGGCGCCGTCGTCGTGGTCGATGAGGCGTCCGCAGCGCTCGGAAAAACGCGCCCGACCGGTTTCAGCAATGATTTCCGCAACCGTTGAGGCGGTGGATTCCACCGCGCCGGTCAGCGGCCAGCAGCCAAGCGTGCGAAACCTCACCATGCGCATTTCAGGCTTTTCGTCCGGCTGCAACGGCATGCGGTCGTCATCAATCATGATGAGCTGACCGTCGCGCTTGACCACGGGCCGCTGCGCGGCAAAATACAGGGGCACCACCGCAATATTTTCGGCCTGGATATATTTCCATATGTCCATTTCGGTCCAGTTGGACAGGGGGAAAACCCGCACCGACTCGCCCTGCCCGACCCGGCTGTTGTAAATATTCCAAAGCTCGGGCCGCTGATTTCTGGGATCCCAGCGCTGGTTGCGGTCACGAAATGAAAAGACCCGTTCCTTGGCCCTCGATTGTTCCTCATCGCGGCGGGCCCCGCCCATCACCGCGTCAAAACCGTGCTTTTGAAGCACTTGCCGCAGGGCCCGGGTTTTCATGGTTTCGGTGTGCACGCGCGCGCCGTGGCTAAAAGGTCCCACGCCGTCGCGAACGCCCTGCTCGTTGACGTGCACCAGCAGCTCCATGCCGGTTTCCTTCACGATGGCATCGCGAAACTCGTACATGGCTCGAAACTTCCAGGTGGTGTCAACATGCAGCAGCGGAAAAGGCGGCCGGGCCGGATAAAAAGCCTTGCGCGCCAGGTGCAGCATGACGCCCGAATCCTTGCCAATGGAATACAGCATGACCGGCCGGGAAGATTCGGCGGCCACTTCGCGCAGGATGTGAATGGATTCCGCTTCAAGCTGGCGCAGATACGCAGACTTGTCCGTCATTGGACGAGCTCGGGGCTGCTTGAAGCAGAACAAACAAGGCTGGTGCCGAGGAGAGGACTTGAACCTCCACGGGATGTCCCACCTGATCCTAAATCAGGCGCGTCTACCAATTCCGCCACCTCGGCTACTTGCATGATGCCGGCCTGCCCCGGTTGTGAACAACCGGCTCAATGGTTACAGACCCTGCATTATAAATCAGACGCCCCGGCCGTGCCGGGGCGTCATCATCAAATCAAAGGCCGGAAGCCCGGCCTGGGGCTTACTCGATGTCCACCACCAGACCGCGGCGCTCGAGCAGCGGTTCGATGGTGGGCTCGGCGCCGGCAAAATCCAGATACAGATCCATGGCTTCCCTGCTGCCGCCCTTGGACAGAATGGTGTCGCGGTAGTGCTGGCCGGTTTCACGGTCCAGGCCACCGTTTTCCTTCACCCAGCGCGCGCTGTCGGCGTCCAGCACCTCACTCCAGATATAGGAGTAGTAGCCGGCATCGTAGCCGCCCATGGAATGCGAGAAATACGGAATGCGGTAGCGCGGCGGGACCGGCTCATAATCAAGCCCGAAGTCCGCCAGCACCTTCGCCTCAAAATCCATGACCTCATCGGCGGCCGGCACGTCTTCGGGCGCCAGCTGGTAAAGCGCCTGGTCGAGAATGGCGGCGGCCAGGTATTCCGTGGTCGAGAAGCCCTCGTTGAACTTCTGGGCTTCGATCACCTTGTCGAGAAGCTCTTGGGGAATGGCTTCGCCGGTTTCATGATGCACGGCGTAATTGGCCAGCACCTCGGGCCACGAGGCCCACACCTCATAGAACTGCGACGGATACTCAACGAAGTCGCGCGGCACGCTGGTGCCGGCAAACGAGGGGTATTCAACGTCGGAGAACATGCCGTGCACCACGTGACCAAATTCATGGAACATGGTGGTGACCTCGTCCCAGGTCAGCAGCGTCGGCTCACCGGCCGGCGGCTTGGTCACATTCAGGTGCATGCCGATAACCGGATGGCCACCGAGCAGTCCGGAATGGAGCTGGTAGGCATTCATCCAGGCACCGCCGCGCTTGGTGCCGCGCGCGTACAGGTCGATCACCACCACACCAATGGACGAGCCGTCTTCTTCAAAGGCTTCCCAGACCATGGCATCCGGGTGATGGGCCGGCAGATCCTTGCGGTGCTTGAAAGTGACGCCAAACAGCTGTTCAGCCGAATAGAACACGCCGTTTTCAAGCACGTTCATCATTTCGAAATACGGCTTGATCTGCGATTCGTCAAATGCGTACTGCTCCTGGCGCACCTTGTCTGCATACAGCGCCCAGTCCCAGGACTTGAGCTCAAACGGCTCGTCTTCAATCTCGTTGATCTTGGCCTGAATGGCTTCGCCCTCCAGCCGGGCGTTGGCAACGGCAATGGGCGCCAGTTCGGACAGCATGTCGTTGACGGCGGTTACCGTCTGGGCCGTGCGGTTTTCGATCACATAATCGGCGTGCGTGTCATAGCCCAGCAGGCGGGCGCGCTCGGCGCGCAGCTTGACCAGTTCGGAGACCACGCCGGTATTGTCGAATTCGCCTCCGCGCGAGCCGCGCACCAGTGAAGCTTCCTTGATCTTCTCGCGGGCATCACGATTTTCCATGCTGGCCAGCGGTGGCTGAATGGAGGTGTTGACCAGGGCAATCACGTAGTGCCCCTCATCCAGTCCGCGCTCGCTGGCCTCATCGGCGGCTGCCTTGATGCGGCCTTCGCTCAGGCCGGCTAGCGCATCAACGCTGTCAAACTCAACAGCGGAATCGTTCACTTCACGCAGCACATTCTGGCTGAATTCGGTGGACAGCCTGGCGATTTTGCCGTTCATGTCGCGCAGCGTGGCCTTGTCTTCATCGCTCAGCCGGGCGCCGGCGCGAACGAAGTCGGTGTAGTATTTTTCGAGCAGGCGGTTGGCCTCGGCATCCAGCTCCAGTTCCTCGCGCTGCTCATAAAGAGCGCTGATGCGGTTGAACAGATCGGCATTGAGCGTGATCTCATCGCTATGAGCGGCAAAGCGGGGTGCCATCTCACTCTGGGTTTCTTCCAGCGTGTCGTCAAGAACGGTGCCCGACAGGTTGGAAAACAGCCTGGCAATGGAGGTCAGCCGGCGGCCGGACTTTTCCAGCGCAATGATGGTGTTTTCAAAGGTCGGCTCGTCTTCGCTGCCGGCAATGGCCTCGATCTCATCCAGGTTTTCCTGCATGGCGACCTCAAAGGCCGGCAGAAAATGGGCAGACTCGATCTTGTCGAATGCCGGCATGCCGTACGGCAGGTCGCTGTCGGTCAACAGCGGATTGTCGCCGGTTTCATCCACGTCTTCAGCCTCCTCGGCTTGTGCTTCAGCAGTCTCTTCAGCCTGATCCATATCGTTGGTCATTTCCGGCGGCTCAGGCGGGGCTGGCGGCTGCGGCGACTCGGATTCGGAGCAGGCAGCCAGGGCAATGGCAAAGAATGCCAGGGCAAGAATCTTGAAAGGTTTGATCACGTCTTCCCTCTGAATTTTGAGTTGTCGACAAACGCTGAATTTTAGCACTGATTGCCGCGTTCCTGCTTCGGATTCAAAAAATCGGCCCGGCCGTCGGCCTGTTCCACGGCCGACTGCGCTCTTCTGGCGCGAAAAAAATCGCGCAGCATCTGTGCAGATTCGTCGGCCAGAACGCCGCCGCTTACCTCGCAGCGGTGATTGAGCAAGGGACAGGTCAGCACTTCAAAGATGGAATGATGCGCCCCGCAGCGCAGGTCATCGGCCCCGTAAACCACGCGCCGGACGCGCGCATTCACGATGGCGCCGGCACACATGCTGCAGGGTTCAAGCGTTGAATAAAGCGTGGTGCCGGTCAGCCGGTAGTTG
>DATGTG010000075.1:0-2686 GCA_035301965.1 Wenzhouxiangella sp.
TGCCGGCGGCGGGCTGTGTGAAACCGGTGCCGGCGGCAGTGCGCCCAAGCACGTGCAGCAGGTGATCGACGAAATCCACCTGCGCTGGGATTCGCTGGGTGAGTTTCTGGCCTTTGGCGCGTCGCTTGAGCACCTGGCCCAGCGCTATGACAACGCGCGGGCCGGCGTTCTGGCCAGCACTCTTGATACAGCGGTTGGCCAGTTGCTAGACAGCGGCAAGTCGCCCAAGCGCAAGGTGGGCGAGCTTGACAACCGCGGCAGCCATTTCTATCTGGCCATGTACTGGGCCGAAGCGCTGGCCGGACAGGATGATGACGCCGATCTCAAAAAGGCGTTTTCCGGCATTGCCGCCCGTCTGCGCGACAATGAAAAAACCATTGTTGACGAGCTCAACAGCGTGCAGGGACAAAAGGTTGACCTGGGCGGCTACTACAAGCCCGATGCGGAAAAGGTGGCGGCCATCATGCGCCCCAGCAGCACATTCAACCGCATTCTTGACGAGCTGTCGGCCAGCGTTTGAATGGCCGGATCAGGCCAGCTTGCCTGAGCAGTTGGAGAGTGTACGGGGTGGGTCGCCACCCCGTACGCCACAAGCGAATTCAGGGGCCTGAAATTCAGCCTTCGGTCGGCTTCCTGAAGCGATAAATGAACTGATCGGTGCGGCCGCGCACCGATTCATCAAACACCCCCACATCAAGCGGATCATCGGCATTGCGCAGGGCATCGCTTTCGGCGTCGAATTCAAAGCCCGCCGCTTCCATTTCACTTTTTACCGCCGCGCCCTCAATGCGGTGCAGGGTGTCGGTGGCATCCGCGCCGGTGCCTTCCGGGGCGGCATGATCGATAATGACCAGCGCGCCGCCGGGCTTCAGGGCATCAAACAGGCTGGCGGCAAATGCGGCCGTATCCATGTCCAGATTGTAATAATCATGATAATTCTGCGATGTGAAAATCACATCGGCCGGCGCGGGCACGAAGAGCTCTGCCGCCGGCTGGGCCAGGATCTCGACGTTGGAATAATCACTGTCGGCAAGCTCGCGCCATTTGGCCATGCTTTCGGCCGAATATTTGGCCATCTCTTCAGGCCAGATGGTGTACACATGCCCGTTTTCACCGACCAGCCTGCTGAACACCCGCGTCCAGTAACCGCCGCCGGGTGACAGTTCAATCACGGCATTGCCCGGTTTGATTTCGGCAAAGCGCACCACGGCTTCCAGCTGGCGGCGCTCGTCAGCGCCCCGGTCATCGGCGCGTTGCGGGTCGGCCACGGCGGCTGTCAGGGCGTCCTGTGCCTTTTCCGAATCGCCCGGGTCGGCGGCTGCTGCCCAGGGCACCAGCGCACAAAAAATGACTGCAACAAAAAAACGCATGGGTCTTTCCAGGTTGAGGTTCGGGTTCATTGTGCGCCAGCGCGGCCGGTTTTGCATTCCACGCAGACCGGCCAGACGGGAATCAGAACCCGACATCCATATTGATGCTCCACCAGCGGCCGGCAATGGGCGCAAAGCCGGCTTCCACAATTTTTTCATTGAGCAGGTTTTGAACCTGCACGCCGACCGTCCAGCGCGGAGTTTTCCAGCGCAGCGCGGCGTCGGCGAGAGTGGCGGTGGCCTGGCCCCGATAATGCGGACGGCGCGCCGTGACGGTCATGCGGGCATGGCGACCGGCCGCCAGCCGAGCCTGGGCCTGCCATGTTTGCCGGGGCACGGGCAGGCCGCTGCCGTCCAGCTCGCTGCTGCGCACCACGTGCAGGCGGCTGTGGCCCAGGCGAACTTCTTCCAGCCAGCGCTGCTGCGGCTGCCAGCGCCAGTCGGCGGTGGCGGCGTCAATTCTGTAGCGGCCGTAGTTGCGGGCGGTAAATGTGGTTTCTCCGGGCCCGCGCCCAAAGCCGATGTAGTCTGAAATTCGCCGCTGGTGGGCCGAAATGTCCAGCCGGCTGCGCGCGAATACACCCTGCAGGCCGATTTCACTGCTGGCGGCCCGCTCAATGCCCAAATCCGGATTGCCCCGGTTGGCCACGGTGTCGTGGTACAGCTCGGTGTAGCCGGGTGCGCGGGCCGACCGCGCCCATGAGGCAAATGTGCGCCAGCGCGGACTTATTTGCCACGAAAGCCCGATTGAAGGGAGCGCAAACCCGCCCTGGTCGCTGTAGTCCGAATAATTGACGCCGGCTTCGAGAAACAGGGCATGGGCCAGCCGCTGCCGACGGTACAGCCAGGCCGTGTCCAGATCGCGCCCGTGACTGCCTAGGTTGTTGGAGTCGATGCTTTCGTGCTTGTGCCCGGCGCCGGCCACAAAGGCACCGTGGTCATCGTCGCGCTGAATGTTTACATCGCCGCCGGTGGTTTTCATGAGATGCCGGTTGGCAAACCCATCGCCGCCAATCCAGGTGGTAAACCTGTCCCTGCGTTCAAGCCGATAGAGGCGGCTGCGCCAGTCCCAATTGCCGGAGCTGCCCGCGGCATTCAGCCAGCCCATGCGTGTAGTTGTCCGCTCGCGGGCGTCGGGGTATACATCGCTGTAAAATCCCCAGGCACCCAGCGTTTCGCGCGCGGCACCGAGGCCGTATTCAAGGCCCACCGCTCCGAGCCGGGCATCACCGGCCAGCAAAATCTTTTCGATATCGGCGTCATTGGGCCTGCTTTCATCCTCGGCATCCGAGCGCCATTTGCCGGCTGTCAGCTGC
>DATGTG010000076.1:0-6648 GCA_035301965.1 Wenzhouxiangella sp.
GTATCAGGGAGGTTTGAATGTTTGTTGATGCGCTGATACTGCTGCCGGTGACCGTTTTTTTGCTGTGGCTGTACGCCTATTCCGGTCCCCGCAAGCTGCGTGGACGGGCCTGGCTGGCCGATCGCTGGCCGGCATTCGCGGCGATTGCGGCCTCGATTGTCACTCTCTTTGGGCTGCACCTTGCCATGGACGGCGTGTACTCCATACACCGCAGCGCCTGGGCGGTGTCTGCCGCCTATATGGTTTTGGTCATTGTGCTGGGCATCGGCTGGCTGCTGCGCGCCCTGCGCAGCAGTGAGTGACCTGGCGGTCTGACGATTCAGCCCTTGCCGCGCGTTCGGGTTTTGTTTCTCTGAGCGTTTTTCCCCAGAAAATCAATGATCATGCCGGCCACATCCTTGCCGGTGGCCGCTTCAATGCCTTCCAGCCCGGGCGATGAGTTGACTTCCATGACCAGCGGCCCGTGATTGGAGCGCAGCAGGTCAACCCCGGCCACGTTCAGGCCCATGATTCTGGCCGCCCGCACAGCCGTTGAACGTTCTTCGGGCGTGATCCTGACCAGCTTGGCCGTGCCGCCGCGGTGCAGGTTGGAGCGAAACTCCCCGGGGGCCGCCTGACGCTTGATGGCAGCGACCACCCGGCCGCCAATCACGAAGCAGCGAATATCGGCCCCTCCGGCTTCGCCGATGTACTCCTGGACCATGATGGAAACATTCAGGCCCATAAAGGCTTCAAGCACGGATTCCGCCGCGGTGCGCGTTTCGCACAGCACCACACCGATGCCCTGGGTGCCTTCCAGCAGCTTGACCACCAGCGGCGCGCCGCCCACCATGCGGATCAGGTCGTTGATGTCCTTGGTGGCGTGGGCAAAGCCGGTGACCGGCATGCCAATGCCCTTGCGGGCCAGCAGCTGCAGCGAACGCAGCTTGTCCCGCGAGCGGGTGACGGCAACGGATTCATTGAGCGGAAAGGTGCCCATCATTTCAAACTGACGCAGCACGGCCGTGCCGTAAAAGGTGATGGATGTGCCGATGCGCGGAATTACGGCATCAAAAGGCTCCAGCAGATCGCCGCGATAGTGAATGGTCGGTCGGTGGGTGGCGATGTTCATGTAGCAGCGCAGGGTGTCGACCACACGCACCTCGTGGCCGCGTTCCCTGGCCGCTTCCACCAGGCGCCTGGTGGAATACAGCTTTGGTCCGCGTGAAAGAATGGCAATGCGCATGATGGATATCTCAGGCCGGAATCCGGGGCTTGCCCTGCAGAAAGGCACGCGCCGGATTAACCAGCGCGTTGTTTTTCATGGCGGAACGGCCAAGCAGCATGCGGTAGCGCATTTTGTCGCGGTCGGTCAGCGTGACATCAACCTCCCAGCAGCTGGCACCTATGACCAGTGGAGTGCGAATGGTGTAGCGTTCCTCGGCTTCGCCGGATGTATTGCGCACCCGCCTTGTGCCGACCAGGTCGGCTTCGCACTGGTGCCAGCGGCGTACATTTTTGAAACCAATGGCCACGCTGAAGGAAACGCGCAGGCGGCCTTCCGCTTCAAATGTCCTGATATCACCGGCGTGCAGGGCGCATGATTTTGCGCCCGTATCCACGCGTGCCCTCAGGGCCTTGATGCCGAGTTCCGGCAGAGCCACCCATTCGCAGGCGCCAATGATGAGGCTCGGCCAGGTGCTGCTCACCAGCCTGTTACTCGGCTTTCGACAGGTCTTTGATCATGGCCCTGAAGAACCTGGCGGCTTCACCGCCGGTACAGGCCCGATGATCAAAGGTCAGCGACAGCGGCAGCGTCCGGTGGACTTCTATGCCGCCCAGAACCGGCACCACTTCGTTGCGCAGCACGCCCGCAGCCACAATGGCGACACAGGGCGGGTTGATCATAGGCGTTGCATAGCGGCCGGCAAAGATCCCGAAGTTGGACAGCATGATGGTGTAGTCCTTGAGATCTTCGGGCGGGATGCTGCGGCTTTGCACGTTTTCCTTCAGGCGGTTGATTTCAGCGCGAATCTCTTCGCGGGAGCCGCCGTGCACGCCGCGCACCCGGGCAACGAACAGGCCATCAGGCGTGTCAACAGCCATGCCCACATCCATGCCCTTGTGCAGCATGCGCATGTTCTGCTCGTCGTCGTACCAGGCGTTGAGCCCGGGCTCTTCGCGGGCGCCGGCCGACAGGGCACGAAGCAGGCGATAGGTAATGTCCTCGCCGCTGCGCCAGGCGTGAATATCGGCGTCATCCATGAGCGTGGTGGGCACCACGCGCTGTTGGGATTCGCTCATGACGCGGGCCATGGTGCGGCGCGTGCCGCGCAGCGGTTCCCATTCACCGCTGGCCGCTTCGGGCTGCGGTGCGGGTCTGGCTGCAGGGGCCGCATCGGCTGACGGCGCGGCGGCTGCCGGTTCAGGTTGCGGCGTTGTTTCAGCCGGTGCTGAAGCAGGCTGTGGCGTTTCGGTTTCCAGGTCGGCTGGACCTTCTTCGGCTGCGCGTCGAACGTCGGCAGCGGTCACCACGTTATCAGCCCCGCTGGGTTCGACCCGGCTCAGGTCAACCTTCATTTTTCGGGCCAGGGCGCGCACGGCCGGGGTAACCTTGACGCCGCCAACCGTGCTGGTGCGTTCGCGCAAAATCCCACCGCCGGCCTGCATTTTCCCAACCACGGTGCCGGAATCCTCGCGCTCTTCGCCATCCGGTTCAGGTGCGGCCGCCTCGGCTGCGGCGTCTTCACTGCCTGCGGCCTGTTCTGCCTGGGCAGGTTCTTCATCAGCAGGCTGTGGTGCGTCATCCGCGGCCTGTTTTTCCTGGCCTTCCAGCTCGAATTCAACCAGCGGTGCGCCGGTGTCTATGACGTCACCGGCCTGGCCGTAAAACTTGAGAACCCGACCCTTGAACGGGCTGGGAACTTCAACCACGGCCTTGGCGGTTTCCATTGAAACCAGCGGCTGGTCAACCTCAATGGGGTCGCCTTCGGCAACCAGCCACTCGACTATTTCTGCATCCGGCAGACCTTCACCCAGATCGGGCAGCTTGAAAATGCTCATGAAACCTCCAGAACCTGTTGGGCCGCGTCAACAATGCGTTGCACGCTTGGCATGTACTTCATTTCGTTGCGGTACAGCGGCATGGTGACATCGTAGCCGCAAACCCGCTTGACCGGCGCCTGCAAGTGCCAGATGCCGGCGTCGGCCAGGCCGGCCGCAATCTCGCTGGCCACGCTGCAGTGCCTGGGCGCTTCCTGAATGATGACGCAGCGCCCGGTGCGCTCCACCGATTCAATGATGGTGTCCATGTCCAGCGGGCTGATGGTGGCCACGTCAATGACCTCCACGCCAAGGCCCTGCGCCTCGAGCTGGTCCGCTGCCTGCAGGGTTTCCTTGATCATTGCGCCCCAGCTTACCAGCGTGATGTCGTCGCCGTCGCGCAGCGTATAGCAGACATCCATGGGCAGCTCTTCGCCGTTGTCCTCCACCTCTTCCTTGACCCAGCGGTAAATGCGCTTGGGCTCCATGAAAACGACCGGATCGGGGTCGCGAATGGCGGCCAGCAGCAGGCCGTAGGCTCGCGATGGCGATGACGGCATGACAACGCGCAGGCCGGGGGTGTGGGCAAACAGGGCTTCCGGGCTTTCGGAGTGGTGCTCCGGTGCGTGAATGCCGCCGCCGGTGGGAAAGCGCAGCACCATGGGCGATGACATGCGTCCGCGCGTGCGGTTTCTCAGGCGGGCGGCATGGTTCATGATGTGATCCAGCATGGGCGTGGTAAAGCCGCAAAACTGCGCTTCGGCCACGGGCTTGATGCCCTGGGTGGACATGCCCACGCTCATGCCGGCGATCATGACTTCGGCCAGCGGGGTGTCAATGACTCGATCGTCGCCAAAGCGCTCGTGCAACCCGGCAGTGGCGCGGAAAACGCCGCCGTTGACGCCGACATCCTCGCCCAGAACAACCACCGAAGGATCTTCCTCCATGGCCCGGGCCAGCGCCATGGTGACGCCTTCAATCAATGTAATGGCAGTCATCAGAGCTGTCCTCCTTCCTGTTCATGACGCTGGGCCTCGCGGCGCTGCTCGATGAGATCGTGCGGCAGCTCGGCAAACATGTGGTCGAACATGGCCGTAACCGGCTGGGGGTTGTTTTCGACCATGTCCAGATAGTCCTCCACAGCGGCATCCACGGCCTCGCGGCATTCGGCAAGCAGGGCCTCTTCCTTGTCCTCGTCCCAGACACCGTTGTTGACCAGGTAGGTTCTAAGCCGCTTCAGGGGTTCGCGCTCCCAGGCCTCTTCCACTTCCTCGTCAGGGCGGTAGCGGCGTGCATCATCGGCGGTGGTGTGGTCGCTGAGGCGATAGGTGATCATCTCGATGACAAATGAGCCCCGGCCGCTTCTGGCCGCCTCGATGGCGTTGTCCATAACCCACAGGCAGGCGATCAGGTCGTTGCCGTCCACCTGCATGCTCGGCAGACCGGCCGCAATGCCCTTCTGTGCCAGCGTGGCAGCCGTATTCTGCTTGCTGCGCGGCACGGAAATGGCCCACTGGTTGTTCATGATGATGAGAACCAGCGGCAGCTTCCAGGCGCTGCCGGCGTTGATGGCTTCCAGGAAGTCACCCTTGGAAGAGCCGCCGTCTCCAACCACGGACACCGCCACGCGGTCCTCGCTTTTCAGCTTGTAGGCCATGGCGGCACCGGCGGCATGCAGGCACTGGGTGGCAATGGGCACACACCAGGCAAAATCATGCTCGGGGCCGCTGAAATTGTTGCCGCGCTCGTCACCGCCCCAGTAGAGCAGCACTTCGGACATTTTCACGCCGCGATAAAACTGTGCGGCGTATTCGCGGTACATGGGCGCCAGGCAATCTTCATGTTTCATTGCAGCGCCAATGGCCACGTGGGCGGCTTCATGCCCGAGGCTGGATGCATAGGTGCCCAGCTGGCCGGTGCGCTGCAGCGCCACGGCCTTGGCGTCAAAAACACGGGTCAGGCTCATCAGTTCATAGAGCTCGACCAGGCGATCGAAGTCCCTGGCAACCTGCGGCGCCTGCCGGTCATCGACCAGCGTGCCGTCGGGTTTGAGAAACTGGTAATAGTCAACCTTGAAGCGGGCGACTGTCTGGGTCATGTCGACTCCTTAGGTCTGTGTGCCATGTCGGTACCCAAAGTGCAAAAATCACCCTGGAAACGGTGGCGTATTATAAGCGTTTGCGGGTCAGCGCAGGAGCCTGCTGTCCGCATCGAAACCCTGCACATCCCTCTTTATGCCAACCCGGCGCCGGTGCATGCGGTGGCAGCAGGCGGCAATGTGCCATAATCAATCCTGCAACCATTCACAAAAAAGGGACCAGCCAATGAAAAAGTCACTGCTTTTGATCATTGGAGTGCTGCTTGCTGCCAGCTTGCAGGCACAATCCATTTCTGCGCCTGAGCTGTCAGCGCCGGTCAATGTATATATTGACGACGCCGGCATTCCTACTATCGTCGGCGAAACCGAGAGCGACGTCAACTTTGTGCGCGGCTTTCTCCACGCACGCGACAGGCTTTTCCACATGGATTATCTGCGCCGAGTGTCATCCGGCACGCTGGCCGAGCTTTTGGGGCCCGCTGCCCTGGCCAGCGATGTGGAGCTGCGCACGCTTGGCTTGCGCCGCGGCGCACTGGCCACCTGGCAGCAGCTCGACGCGGATGAAAAGAACTGGGTCAAGGCCTACGCCGACGGCGTCAACGCCTATATCGCCTCGGACGAAGAGCTGCCGCCGGAATACGGCGCGCTTGAGCTGACCAGGGTGGAGCGCTGGTCGCCTGTTGATTCGCTCATCATAGGCAAGCTGCTGGCCTTCCAGCTGTCCTTCGATTCGGGCGCGGTCGATCGCACTATGCGTCTGGGCGCCTATCAGGCCGTGGGCGAGGCCGCCGGCTTTGACGGTGCGTCCCTCTATTTTGAAGACCTGGTGCGCGCGGCACCCATGGACGACCGGGTGACCATTCCCGGCTTTCTTGAGGCCATTGGCGTGAGCGCGGTCGTGCCCGACCTTGCCGGCGCCATGCAAGACGCAGCAGCTGCACCTTCTTCGCCAGTGTCGAACCGCTGGAACAATCTGCCGTGGGTGGACGATTCCGTCATGCACAGCCTGTCGCAGTACATGGAGCGCGTGCAGCAGGTGCCGCTGCTTCAAAACACCATGGGGCGGGCTGAAAACCGCGCCGGCTCCAACTGGTGGCTGGTCTCGGGCGACCACACCGACAGCGGCTATCCCTTCATGGCCAATGATCCTCATCTTGGCCTGACCATGCCGGCGCTGATGATTAACGAGAATATCGTCATCCGCGATGAAAACAGGGCGGTCAGCGGCATCACGCCGCCGGGGGTTCCGCTGACGCTGCTGGGCTGCAACCTGAATATCTGCTGGGGGCTGACCAACCATGAAATCGATGTTACCGACTATTTCATGGAAGAGACTCTGACCAACGCCTATGGCCTGCCAACGCATACAGTCCATGAAGACGGCGCCGAGCCGCTGTTGTACGCCTTTCAGAGCTATTTCGTGAACAATGTCGGAGATGGGGTGCCCGACAGCGTGGAGCCGGCCAGCGTGGGCTATGATGCGGGTGGAATCACCTTTCTGGTGCCGCGTCGCAACAATGGTCCGGTTG
>DATGTG010000077.1:0-14358 GCA_035301965.1 Wenzhouxiangella sp.
GCGTCTTGACAGGGCTGACGGTGATGTTCATGGCCAGGGCAATCCTCACATACAGCTGGACCCCCACAACATTGCCACGGTGGCTCAGGCGCTGGCAGAGCGCCTTGCACAACTGGATTCAGACAACGCTGAAATATACAGCGAACGCGCCGACAATTTTCTGCAGCGCTGGATGGAGGCTGTGCACGGCTGGGAAGAGCGCGGCGCTTCCCTCAAGGGAATGCAGGTGGTGGTCGATCATGCTGGCTGGGTCTATCTGGAAGAGTGGCTGGGCCTGAAACGCATTGCCACCCTTGAGCCCAAACCGGGCATTCCGCCAAGCAGCGGCCATCTGGCCAAAGTTCTGGCTGCAGTCCAGGCACAGCCGGCTGCTGCAGTGCTGTATGCGGCCTATCAAGACAAGCGCTCAGCACAATGGCTGGCCGCACGCGCTGCAATCGAACCGGTAAAACTGCCCTATACGGTTGGCGGCAGTGCGCAAGCCCGGGATCTGTTTGCGCTGTTTGATCAGACCCTCGATCTGCTGCTGGAAGTCCAACAATGAGTTATGTGCCAGACAGCCACGAGTGGTCAATCCTGATAACGGCCCTGGCGACCGGCGTTCTGATTCTGAGCACGCATGTTCCTCTGGGGCGTCAAGTGCTCAGGCGCGGCATTATTTTTATTGATCTTGCCATCGCACAGATTGCAGCCCTGGGCGTAATGATTGCCGCCATCCGCGGCTGGCAGGACTCCGTCGTTGCCGTGCAGGCGGCTGCCGGCGCGGCAGCCGCCATCGGCGCCCTGTTCATGACCTGGAGCGAAAGGCACTGGCCGCAAATGCAGGAAGCCATCATTGGCGCCACCTTTGTGGTGGCTGCTTCGGTCAGCTTGCTGCTGCTGGCCGGGAATCCTCAAGCGGGTGAGCACCTGCAAGAAATACTGGCAGGCCAAATTCTGTGGATTTCATGGTCCGACCTGGCGCCGGCGCTGGTGGTGTATTTGCCGGTGCTTGTTTTATGGTTCGCTCTGGGCCACCGGCTCGGCAAGGTGGGGTTTTACCTGTTGTTTGCTGCGGTTGTCACCATTTCAGTGCAGCTGGTCGGAATTTATCTGGTATTCGCCAGCCTGATCCTTCCTGCGCTGGCAACCCGCAGTCTGCTTGCAGCCTACCTGATCGGTCTGACCGGCTATGCAGCAGGTCTGTATGCATCCAGTGCTCTCGATTTGCCCGCTGGCCCCGCCATCGTTTGCGGATTGACCGCAGTGACGATTTTGGCCGGGCTTGTGCGCCATGAACACAACCGCTTTCGCCCCGCCGGCCATAAAAGCCGGCCGGCAGATGCAAAAAAATCGGCCTGATACCACTGCATCAACCAAAAGACGGCGTGTTTGCACTGAGGCGGCCAAAAGCATACAAATGGATGGGCAATACCGCTCGTGACCATTCAAACCTTCGACCGGGTCCGGCAAGCCGGCGGCAATGGCCGGCCTGCCGGTCGGTCCAGGTGCGTTGCCGCACCTGATGCGCCCCCTTGGCCGGCTCGCCCCCGAGCCGACCTGCGCATACCAACCAAAATGAAGCAAGCCTTCCCGAGTTGGTGATACGCACCATACGATACCGTATTCTCAAAACGTGAGAATACGAAAAAAGAAATTTTCAAGGGGACAAGAGCGGCCGGCTGCGCAATTTTCATGCCGACAGCTTTGAGGGTGCAGCAACCCGGCGCGCGCGCCGGATTGCCGCTGGACCGTCGTCAGCCCAGCTTTTCCTGCAGCTCGGGCACGATGTCAAACAAATCACCCACCAGGCCCAGATCGGCCACCTCAAAGATGGGCGCGTCGGCATCCTTGTTGATGGCCACAATGGTGCCGGCATCCTTGATGCCGGTCAGGTGCTGGATGGCTCCGGAAATGCCAATGGCAAAATACAGATCCGGCGCAATGATCTTGCCGGTCTGGCCCACCTGCAGTTCGTTGGGCACATAGCCGGCATCCACCGCCGCGCGTGATGCGCCCACGGCCGCATTCAGCTTTTTGGCCAGGCCGTGAATGATCTCGAAAGATTCGCTGGACCCCAGCGCCCGTCCGCCTGATACCACCGTGGATGCCGTCGACAGATCGGGCCCCTCGCCATCCCCGCCCTCGGTTTTCACGTAGCGGGTGTGGCCCGGGTTTTGGGCCTGCGGCTGGCGCTGTTCGATGTCTGCGCTGCCGCCCTGCCCGGCCGCGGCAAAGGACGCCGTCCGGATGGTGGCCACCACCGGCTGGCCGCTATCCACGTGCACCGTGACAATGGCGTTGCCGGCATAGATGGGGCGCTTGAAGGTGCGCTCGTCAATCACGTCCTGAATATCCGACACCTGATTGACGCCGATCAGGGCAGCCGCTCTTGGCAGCACATCCTTGCCAAAGGTTGTGGAGGGCATGAGGATATGGCTGTAGTCAACTGCCAGCGCACTGATTTCAGGCGCCAGCCTGGCGGCCAGCGGGTGGGCAAAATCATCACCGGCAATGGCCAGAACGCGGCTGACGCCTTCCAGTTCGGCTGCCTGTTTGGCCACCGCGGCCGGGTCATCGGCAAATACGGCGACGTCAATATCGTCAATGCCCAGCGCAAGCGCGCCGGTCAGCGTCTTGTTGGTGGCCGCATTCAGGTTTTCGCCATCATGTTCGGCAACAATGAGAATTCTGGACATTACAGCAGCCCCCGTGACTTGAGTTCAGACAACAGTTCGTCCACCGAACCGACCACCTTGCCGCCGCTGCGCTTGGGCGGCGGTTCAAAGGCCTGCGCGGTAATGCCGCCGGCGCGCTCCACGCCCAGCTCGTCGAAGGCAATGGTTTCCAGCGGCTTGCGCCGCGCCTTCATGATGTCGGGCAGCTTGACAAAACGCGGCTCGTTGAGGCGCAAGTCCGAAGTGAGCACCGCCGGCAGGTCCACCTCGATGGTTTCCAGCCCGGCGTCCACTTCGCGAGCCACGGTGGCCTTGCCGTCGGCAAGCTCGACCCTTGACGCAAACGTGGCCTGCGGCCGATCCCACAGCGCGGCCAGCATCTGGCCGGTCTGGTTGCAGTCGTCGTCAATGGCCTGCTTGCCCAAAAAGACGATGCCGGGTTCTTCCTTTTCGACCAGCTTCAGAAAGATGCGCGCTGCCGTCAGCGGCTGCACGTCATCATCAATGCTCACCTGAATGGCGCGGTCGGCGCCCATGGCCAGACCGGTGCGCAGCTGCTGCTGCACCTCATCGCCGCCAATGGACGCGACAATGACCTCATCGGCCTCGCCGCGCTCCTTTATACGCAGGGCTTCCTCAAGCGCAATTTCATCAAACGGGTTGATCGACATCTTGAGACCGTCGGTTTCGACCCCGCTGCCGTCGCTGCTGACCCTGACCCGGACGTTGAAGTCCACCACCCGTTTGAGGGTGACCAGAATTTTCATCGTGAATATCCCATGACCATCAAAAAGCAAACCCGATTATTGTAACGATTCTTGAACGCCGGGCTGGCACCGACTGGCCTGTTCCATTCTTCAGGTGTGACCGGAACTGTTTTCGGGCATCTTTTTCGAGAAACGGTAAAAAAGATTGGGTTCCGAAACCATGTAAATGGTGCCTTCGGGAGACAGCGCCAGTCCTTCAGGCTGCGGAACCGTCTCCTTAAGGCCGCCGCTGCCGCGCCACAGCGCCAGTGTTCCAAGCAGTTCTCCCTGGCGCGAATACTCCATGAGCAGTCCGGAAACCTCACTTAAAAGAAGCAGGTGACCGGTTGAAGCGACCACTGCCACCGATGCCAGATCGCGCCCCAGGGTGCCCAGCCAGGACAGCGGCTGCCACGCCTGAACAGGCGCGGCGGTTTTTGCATGCAATCTTTCTGTATCCAGGCCGTCAATCCTCAGCACCCGGCGCGGCCGCTTCTCGTTGACCAGCCACAGCTGGTTTCTGACCGGATCCCACTCAATCCCTTCAAACCCGCTGTTGCGCCGGTGATGAAACCCTGCATCAAGCCGCGTTTCAGCCACCGCCACAGCTGCCGCCTCACCGGGTGCCATCGTAACCCAGTGCAGCCGGTTGTCCGCCTCATCGGCAATAACAAAGAGGTTGCCCCTGACGTGGCTGATCCCTTCAGCATCCTTCAGCGCCGGCGGCAGGGAGATATGCCGCAGCACTCTTCCATCAGTATCCAGTTCGGCTGCAGCCGGCGGATGATTGACCACCATAAACAGGGTGCCGGTCGAAAAACTCCAGGTCAGCCCCGAAGCATTGCTGTCAATGCCGGCTATGGGCCGGCCCTGAATTTCCGCCCGGTAATCACGCAGGCCCAGTTCCGCCCGGTTCCGACTGGCGCCCGCCTTGTGTCCTGCAACCACATGAAATGCAATGCGCGGCCAGTCGTAATAAACAGCTGTGCCCGCAACAACCAGAGCGATGGCCCCGACAAGCAGCAGCAGTTTTTGGCCCGAATTGCTCATGCAGGTGCCCGTGCAGTTAATGTTTCAGGCATGCCAGGCATCACGTACCCATTCATGCCCGTGCGCTGACAGCAAATCACAATCACCCCAGCGCCGCCAGTCTATTGTGCAGCTCATCCAGCTCAAGTCTGTCTCCGGCGCCTGGCGAAACGCGCTCGGCCAGGCTTTTTTCAGGCGTTCTTGATTCATCTTCACGCCCGACGGCCTGTGCGGCGGCGGCATAGGCCGTGCGGAACGGCACGCCGGCGGCGGCCTGCTCCACCGCAAGATCAGTGGCATACATGGCGGGTTCCACGGCGGCGTGCATGGCTTCGGCGTTCCACGTCATGTGCGCCAGCAAATCGGGCACCAGCCCCAGCGCCTGCAGCCCGTGCGCAAAAGCGCGCAAAAGCGGCGGCTTGCCCAGCTGCAAATCGCGCTGGTAGCCCGAAGGCAGGGACAGCAGCTGCTCGATTTCGGTGCGCGCGCCCGACACCACCACGCTGGCGGCGCGCAGCAGCTCCACCACATCGGGGTTGCGCTTGTTGGGCATGATGGAGCTGCCGGTGGTGTATTCGGCCGGCAGATGCACAAAGCCGAATTCGGCCGTGGTAAACAGCGACAGGTCCCAGGCCAGGCGCCGCACGTCGAGCAGCGCCGATGACAGCGCTTCGAGCGCCGCCAGCTCAAACTTGCCGCGCGACAGCTGCGCATAGATCGGGCTGATCTGCAGGCGCGCAAAGCCCAGCGCCCGGGTGGTAAACGCCCGGTCCAGCGGCAGATTGACGCCGTAGCCGGCCGCCGTGCCCAGCGGGTTGGCATCCAGCCATTCCAGCGTGTCCTGCGCGCGGCGCGCGTTGTCAATGAATGCCTCGGCGTAGCCGGCCAGCCACATGCCGCTTGACGACACCACCGCTCTTTGCAAATGGGTATAACCGGGCATGGGCAAGGACTCGCGCCCGGCCCTGTCCAGACAGGTTGCGGCCACCCTGCGGCACAGCCCGGCCAGTTCCTGCAGCCGGTCTTTCATCCACAGACGAACGGCCACCAGCACCTGATCATTGCGGCTGCGGCCGGTGTGCACGCGCCGGCCGGTGTCACCCAGGCGCTCGACCAGGCGCGCCTCAATGGCGGAATGCCCGTCCTCGTATTTTTCGTCGAGCACAAATTCACCGCGCTCAAAATCCTCAGCCAGCGCATTCAGCTCCCCGAGCAGCGTCCGCTCCTCTTCGGCGTCAAGAATGCCGATGCGGGCCAGCCCCTGAACATGGGCAGCGCTGGCGCGAATGTCGTACAAAAACAGCTGGCGATCCAGCACCACGTCCTCGCCGGCCATGAAATGCATGATGTCGGCGTCAATTCTGGTGCCCGGCTTTTTCCACAGCGGATCACTCATGGCTTTTATCTCCCGATTCGTCGGCCTGATCGGCTGTCTGGCCGGCTGCATTGACAATGCCGGCCAGCTCATGTGCGCCAATGGCGATATTGATGTTTTGCATGGCCTGGGTGGCGGCCCCCTTGAGCAGATTGTCGAGCGTGGCCACCACCACCAGCCGCTGCCCATCTTCCGACAGCGCAAAGCCGCCAATGTCAGCGTAATGGGTCCCGGCCACGCGGCTGACCCAGGGCGCGTCATCGGGCAGGAGCCTGACCAGCGGCTCGCCGGCATAGAAATGCCTGTAGCGCTTGAGCACCTCATCCATGCTCACCGGCTTTTCCAGGCGCAGGCTGCAGGTGACGGTCAGTCCGCGAAAATGCGGCGCCACGTGCGGCATGAATTCCACTTCCGTGCCCAGATGAAAGGCCGCCTCGCGCTCGTGGCCGTGGCCGGTCAGCGCATAGGGCATCAGGTTGTCCGCCAGCTTTTCGGGGTTGTTGCGGTCCGACGGCATGGTGCCGGCCCCGGAATACCCCGATACGCCAAAACACACCGCCGGGGCCGCCAGCCGGTCCTTCACCGGCGCCACGGCCAGAATCATGGCGGTGGAATAGCAGCCGGGATTGGAAATTCTGTGCCCGCCGCTCCAATCCCGGCGATTGAGCTCCGGCAAGCCATAGTGCCAGTCGCTGTCAAAACGGTGATCGGCCGAAATATCCACCAGCAAGGGATCACCTGCCATGCCCCCGGCCGCCTGCACAAACGCATGTGATTTACCGTTGGGCAGCGCAAGAAGGACAATATCGGCCGCTTTGGCAGCCATGGCCTGCGGCGTCAGCGCCTCAAAAACAACATCGCCGCGATAGCTGTCATGGTGGTCAGCCACACGCTCGCCGGCCAGCTTGCGCGATGAAACAAAAGCCAGCTCCAGCCCCGGGTGGCGGGCGATCATGCCGATCAGTTCCTGCCCGGTGTGCCCGCGGGCGCCTATGATTCCAATGCGTTGGATATTTGTCGTTTCGTTCATGCTCATGTTCATGCTCGTTCTTCCAGCGTGGGCGCCAGGCCGGCGGCCAGCCGGACGCAGGCATCAATGCTGCCCATGTCAGGCAGGCCAAACCAGTACACATTCCAGCGGCCGCTGCGAATAAAGCCGTCGCATTCACCGGCATAAAAGCCGTTGATGGCATTGTCCTGGCGCGAGCGCCAGAACAGCTGGCCACAGGCCTGGCGCGCCTGTTTCCAAACCGCGCGGCCCAGTCCTTCGCCCTGGGCCTCGGCCAGTACGGCAAACTTGTCAAGATAGGGCCGCCCGCCCTGATCAACGATGACCATGGCGGCGCGATAGTTTTCGGTGACAAACACGTGAACGGGCCGGGTGAGGTCAAAATAGCTGTCCACCAGGCGCCGCCTGAAAGCCGACTCGAACAGTTCGCGCAGGCGCGCCTTGTCCACCCCCTGCCAGCCGGAAAAATGCAGCACCCTCTCCCCCCGGCGCACCAGCGTGCCGGAGCCCTTCCAGGTAAACAGTTCGCGGGCCAGCTGCGCCGGCCGGGTAATGGACACCGACGATTCCAGCGGCAGCGTCTCCAGCAGTCCGGCGATCTGCTGCAGCTTCAGGCGCATGCCGCCGTGCAGCCACGGCTCGGCCATCAGCCGTTCATAGTCGGTTGCCAGGTTGATGGAATCGATAATGTCACCGTCACCGTCCAGAAGCCCCCCGGTGCCGGTCAGAAAAATGATCTTGTCGGGCCTGACCACGCCCACCAGCGCGTGGGCGGCATAGTCGGCATTGATGTTCAAAATCTGGCCGGCCGGGGTTTCTCCCAGGCTGGTAATGACCGGAATGGACGACAGCCGCAGGCAGGCCTCTATGGGCTCCAGATTGACGCTGTCCACCTGGCCGACCAGCCCGCAGGACTGCCGGTCCACGTAGCTGGCGTTGAAAACGCCCGACACCACCGAGGTGGCGCGCGCGCTCATTTCATGCAGCGCTTCCACCAGGCGCAGGTTTTGCTGCTGAAACACCCGCCTGACCACGGCCAGCGCCTCGGGGCCGGTGACCCGCAGGCCGTTGACCACCTCGCGCTCGATGCCCTTTTCAGCCAGCGCCTCATCCAGCTGCGGCCCGGCGCCGTGCACCACAATGGGCGTCAGCCCCACCTGCTGCAAAAAAGCCAGCGCTGACGCCAGCGCCTTCATGTCGTCGCGCAAAATTGCGCCGCCCACCTTCACCACGGCAAAACGCCGGGAGTCAAGCTGCGAAAAGCGCTTCAGGTAATGTTTGATCTCGCGCGCGCCGCCCATGCCCGACAGCAGGCGCACAATGGTCTCTCTCATGTGGACTTCCACCGGCTTGTTCACGCCAACCCCCCGCTGACCAATTTCAGCACGCTGTGCGCATATTCGCTCAGCTGATCAAGCGCCACCCACTCATCCGCCGTGTGGGCCTGGGCAATATCACCGGGGCCGTAAACAAAACTGGTGTAGCCGGCCGCCGAAAACTTGGCCGCCTCGGTCCAGAAGTCCACCGCCGGCCCGATGGCCAGCCCCAGCTCATCGGCCAGCGCCCGCGCCGCAGCGTGGCGCCGCTCGGCATGGCCAGGATCACCGGCCGGCAGAGGCGCACCGCGAAAGGTTTCCTCAAATTCAGTGCCCGGCAGGGCCAGGCCGGAAAATTCTTCAGCCAGCCGGTCGGCATCCATGTTGGGCAGCGGACGGGTATTGAACTGCAGCCGGGCCTCGGGCGCAATGACATTGGACTTGATGCCGCCCTCAATGCGGCCAATGTTGAAGCGTAGCCCCTCAAGGCCGGCAAACCTTTCAAGCTCACATTCATCAACCAGCTGCAGGGCTGCATGACCCCACTCCACGGCTTGGTGCAAAGCGCTGTCCCCGGGTTCCTGGCGCGCCGAGGCGTGGCCGGCGCGGCCGGAAAATTCCATGCTGAAAGACTGGATGCCACGGTGGGCCAGCACCGCGCGGGTCCGGGTGGGCTCGGCCACCACCACGGCCTCAAAGCGGCCTGATGAGGGCGGACAGGCTTTCACAAACGCATCCACGCAGCGCGCATCGTTGGCCTCCTCATCGCTGGTCAACAAAAGCCCCAGGGGCTGATCCGAAGCATTGGCCACCGCCAGCAGCGCCGCAGCCGCGCCCTTGATGTCGCAGGCACCCAAACCATAAGCGCGGTCATTTTCCACCACCAGCCGGTGCGGGTCGCGCTGCCAGCCCGACGACACCGGCACTGTATCCAGATGCACGTTGAACAGCCGTCGCGGCCGACCGCGCACGGCCAGCATGGACACCGCCCCGGCGCCGTGATCGTTCACCTCAATCTCAAAGCCCGGCAAATGCCGGCGCAGATAATCGAAAATGCCGCCGGTATCAATGTTGCGCGGCGGGTTTTGCGTATCAAACCCCACCAGGGCCTCAAGATGCCCAAGCGCTGCTGTCAGCAAACTGTCGCTCTCACTCTTTTCCATGATCGGCTCCCTGCAGCCTGTTCGTGTTTGCCCACAGCGTGGAACTCATGCCAAACAGCTTGATGAAACCCTCGGCCTCTTCCACCCCCCAATCGGCCGTCTGGGCGTAGGTGGCCCCGGCCGCGCGCAGGATGCGGGAGGACTCCACCGCCACCGCGTGAACATTGCCGCCGGCGGTCATCAGCGTCACCTGCCCGCTGACCGCTGCCTGGCTGGAAGCCAGAAAAGCCTCCAGGTCGTTTTTCAGCGGTTCATGAAAGAACCCTTCATAAACCAGCTCCACCCACTGACGGGCCACCGCCGGCTTGAAGCGGTTCTGCGCCTTGCTGAGCACCGCCTCTTCCAGCGCCCGGTGGGCCGTAAGCAGGGCGACGAGCCCGGGCGCTTCGTACACAATGCGCCCTTTAAGGCCAATGACGGTGTCGCCGGTATAAATGCCGCGCCCGACGCCGTAGGGCGCAAACAGAGTGTTGAGCCGGGCCAGCAATTTCGGACCGGGCAGCTGTTCGCCGTTAAGCCGCGTGGCCACCCCGTGCTCAAAGTCCACGGTCAGCGTCATGGGCTGGTCGGGCCACTGTGCCGGCGGGCTGCACCAGCCGCGCGCGCCCTCGCCCGGCGCCTGCCAGTCGTCAATCTCGCCGCCCGACATGGTCACGCCCAGCAGGTTTTCATTGATGGTGTAGTGCTTTTGCTCCACGGCCACTTCAAAGCCGCGCTCTTCCAGAAACTGCTGTTCCCAGGCGCGGGTTTGAGTGTGCTCCTTCTGGATTTCCCTCACCGGGGCCACAATCTGCCAGTCGCCCAGCGCCTTGACGGTCAGATCGAAACGAACCTGGTCGTTGCCCATGCCGGTGCAGCCGTGGGCAATGTTGCGCGTGCCAAGCTCAGCCGCGCGCTCCAGCACGGCCTCGACAATCAGATAGCGGTCGGAGACCAGCAGCGGATACTGCCCCTGATAGCCCTGGCCGGCCCACACAAACGGCCGCACAAAACGGTCCCACAAGGCCTGGCCGCCGTCCACGGTAACGTGGCTGGCCGCGCCCAGCTCCTGAGCACGCGCCTCGATGGCGGCCCGCTCGGCGGCACTCACGCCGCCGGTGTCGGCAAACACGGTGTGAACCTGCCAGCCGCGCTCCCTGAGCCAGGGCACGCAAAAGCTGGTGTCCAGCCCACCCGAAAAGGCCAGAACAATATTTTTTTCTTTATTATCAGCATCTTTAATAGACATCTTAAGATTTTCCTTCAGTCGTTCAAACAATCGCTCAAAACGGACGGGTCAATCAATGAAGCCATCAGGGCCTTTTGCGTGTGCAGGCGGTTTTCGGCCTCGTCAACGGCAATGCAGTACGGCGCTTCCATCACCTCGTCGGTGGCCTGCACATTGCGGCGCAGCGGCAGGCAGTGGCTGAACAGCCCGTCGTCGGTCAGCGCCATTTTTTCGCCATCAACGGTAAAGTGGCGGTGGGCGTCCCGAATCTTTTTTTCCTGCTCCCAGCGACCGAAATAAGGCAGCGCGCCCCAGCTCTTGGCGTACACCATGTGCGCACCGCTGTAGGCTGCCTCAACATCGTGGCTGACCGTCAGCGAGCCGCCGGCCGCAGCCGCATTGTCATGTCCGATCTTCATGTAGCGCTCGTCCAGCACAAACTCGGGCGTGGGGCATAAAAGCGTCACGTCCATGCCCATGCGGGTGGCCATCAGCAGCGCCGAATTGGCCACCGCCGAATTGAGCGGCTTCGGGTGCCAGGCCCAGGTCAGCACATATTTCCTGCCGGCCAGATCCCCCAGATGCTCCTTCATGGCCAGCGCGTGGGCCAGCTCCTGACAGGGGTGGACAATGGTTTCCATATTGATCACCGGCACGCTCGAATGGCGCGCAAACGAGCGGATCAGCTCATCCTTGCGGTCTTCAGCCCAGTCCTGGAATTTTGGAAAGGCCCTGATGCCGACAAGATCCACGTAGCGGCTCAGCACCCGCGCCACCTCGGCAATGTGCTCCTCGGCCGCCCCGTCCATTACCGTGCCGGCCTCGAACTCGATGGGCCAGGCGCCCTTGCCCGGCTCCAGAATCACGGCGTGACCGCCCAGCTCGAACACCCCCACCTCAAAGCTGGTGCGCGTGCGCATGGATGAATTGAAAAACAGCAGCGCCACCGAACGGCCGGCCAGCTGCCGACCCGCCGGCGATCGCTTGAACGCCGCCGCCTGCTCCAGCAGGGCATCAATCTCGCTGCGGGAAAAATCCTGCGTGGTCAAAAAGTGCCGAACGGTCATTTTTCTTTCCTTTTGGTCTTCAACATCAGAAACCCCGAAAACAAAAAACCCGGCGTTTGCCGGGTTCCTTTTTGCATACATGAATTGTGCGCAGAAAAGCCTACCCGGCGGAAAAGTCGGGTACAGGTCGGCGTGACTGCAGCAGTTCAGCTACAGACGCGTCTGAAAACTCAATGGCCGGTGTAAAAATCAGATCCATGATATGCCGTGTTCAACAGGGCAGCTCAGGCTGCCAATTCGTTTGCTTCAACAGGTGCAAAGCAAAACACAGCCCGGCCTGGAATGCAAGCCCTGTTTGCGGAAAATGCAGCCGGCGCCTGAAATGAAAACTGTGCCTGGCTCCGGCGTTTCTGTCCGACACCAGCCCCGATAAGAATCGCTAAAAGACCGGTTTCAGTATCTGTAAATGAAAGCAATCACGTCATGCGACCTCAAAAACAAAACTCGTCACGCATAATTATTGCACCCCAATTGTATATTGGCATACCAAACTCAAACTGTGCTAGAGTTATTTGAAACAATACAAAAACCCAAAAAAGGAGGGCTTCCAAATGCGTACGGATATGGTTCAAGAAGTTCTGGACGAGCTCAGCCGCTCGTCTGCCGATGTGGAAGCGTCGGCGCTTATCTCAACCGATGGTCTCATGATTGCCTCTTCACTGCCGCAGGGCATGGACGAGGATCGCGTCGGCGCCATGTCGGCCGCCCTGCTCTCGCTGGGTGACCGGGCGGCAAGCGAACTGGCTCGCGGCACTCTGGAGCGCGTCCTGCTGCAGGGCGAAAGCGGTTATGTGGTCATGAGCTCCTCGGGCGAAGAGGCTGTTTTGACCGTGCTGGCCAAGCACAACGCCAAGCTTGGGCTGCTGTTTTTGGACATCAAGCGGGCCGCCGAAGCCTTGTCAAAGCTGATTTGATCCGGTAAGGGGTATAAAAAATGACGAATTCCGCCAGGCCGTTTGCGGAAATGCTGCCGCCCATGAATCCGGCAGATGACGCCGTACACGAGCATGAACTGACCTATTTCGACGGATCAAGCAGAAAAGTGCACATCAGTCAGCGCGAGATTCCCTATCCCAAGGGCCGCCTGATCATTTCACGCACCGATCTCAACAGCATCATCACCCACGCCAACGATGCATTTGTCGAGCTTTCCGGATACACCCGCGAAGAGCTGATCGGGCAGCCGCAATGCATTTTGCGTCATCCCGACATGCCCAGGGCCATCTACCAGAGCCTGTGGGAAACCCTGGCCGGCGACGGCCGTCCCAAATGGCACGGTTACATCAAAAACCTCAACAAGGACGGCTCGCACTACTGGGTCTATGCAACCGCCGTGCAAAACAAGCGGGACGGAAAAGTGGTTGGCTACACCTCGGTCAGGCGCGAAATGTCGCGCAGCAAGATTGACGAGATGACCGCCAAATACAAGGAAATGATTGCTGCAGAGGGGGGTGGATGATGAAACTTAACCTGCTGATTGCGCCTGATTTTGCGCCCGAACGCTTTGCCGGCTGGCACATGCTCAACACCGCCCTGCAAAGAAAGTCGGGCCTGCATATTCACCTGCTCACGCCGGCCTCGGCGGCCGAGCAAAACAAGCTGATCGAAGACGGCAAGGTGGATGTGGTTTACGCCAATCCATTTGACGCGGCCGCCATGATTCGCGAGCAGGGCTTTACGGCCATTGCCCGGCCCATCGACAAACCCGACGAAATGGTCATTGCCACCGGCGCCGACAGCCCGCTCAACGAGGTTGAAGACCTCGAAGCCGGACAGGTCATTGCGCTGACCGACAACAAGGACGTCAAGCTGATCGGCCTGCGCCTGATGGAAGTGGCCGACCTTGTTGAAGACGACATCGAGTGGCAAATGGCCGAGAACTACCAGGCCGTGGCCCGCATGATCATCAGCGGCGATGCGCACGCCGGATTCTTCCTGGCCGAAGCCTGGCATTCCCTGTCCAACCTGAGCAAGTCGCGCATGAAAATGCTGATTGAAAGCAAGCTGGCCGACATCAGCCACGTTCTTTTGACGCATCCGCGCATGGCCGACAGCGTGCCGGCGTTCAAGGACGCCCTGCTCGGCCTGTCGGGTGACACCGATGGCCAGCAGGTGCTCGACTCGCTGGGCATCGAAAAGGGCTTCGAGCCCATGGAGCAGGAAGACGCCGAGTTCATGATCGACCTGATGGAAACCTTGCTGGACTGAAGAAATGCATGCACATGGCTCAACGTCCGTGCTTGTGCATTTTCGAAAATCCGGCAGAGAACTCCTGAAGAGCCCCGACAGCACAACACGACACCTGAAGCGGTTGCAGGCGGCCCTGCACATGGAGGGCCGCGAACCGCTTCAGGGTGCGCTGTCCGACGCCTGGCACGCCTGTGAAGACGGGCCCGCCGTCGTTGCGGACTTTCTGACCGACCGCACAGCCGAAGCCCGCCTGGGGCAACGGCTGGCCCAAACAGTGCGCCGCGCTGCGCTGGGCGGACAGCCGCTGGCACGCGTCAACCCGCTGGCCACCCGCTGGTCCATTCTCACCATTCCCTCACTTGGATCCCGCGTCCGGTCGTGGCTGTGCAGCCCCGATGATTCGCGGGCCATAGCCGCCGAAGTGCTGGGCCCCATTCTGGCGGGAGACACAGCCACCGAACAACTGTTTCTGGCGCACTGTACCGGCGCCGGCGACGTGCTTGCATTCATGCTGGTCAGACAAAGACTGAAGCACGCCGGGCACCGGTTTTCACAGCGCTGGCAAAAAACATTCAGCAAAATGCAGCGCACCGCTCGCA
>DATGTG010000078.1:0-4812 GCA_035301965.1 Wenzhouxiangella sp.
GCGCGCTGGCGGCCGACTGGCCAGGGGGAGAGGGCATGAAGGTTGTCCAGGGCGATGTGGCAGGGTGGCTGGAAGCCCAGGCCGGCCGGAGCCGTGAAGCACCTTTTGATCTGGTGTTTATCGACCCGCCATTTTCCAGTGGCCTCGAAGAGCCGGCCCTGGAGCTGCTGCTGCGGAATGTGCCGCTGTCTGCGGATGTTCGTATTTATGTCGAGCAGGCGGCATCTGCTCGTCTTCCGGCCGCAGCAGACCGGCTGAAAATGCTGCGCAGCAAAACCGTGGGCGAGGTGCGCATGAACCTGTTCACTCTGGTTGAAAATCCGCCGGATCGGCAGCCTGATGTTGCCGCGTTATAATGGCCGCCTTGCATTTGGGGAAAGCTGATGAGCCAGCCTGATTACGACCTTGCCGTCTATCCCGGCACTTTCGACCCGGTAACTCATGGGCATACCGACCTGGTTGCCCGCGCCTCGTGCATGTACCGGAAGGTGATTGTCGCCGTGGCCGAAAGCCCACACAAGCAGCCTGCTTTTTCCCTTGAGAAGCGCATTGCGCTGGCGAGGACAGTGCTTGAAAAGGAAGGGCTGGACAATGTGGAGGTGATCGGTTTCGACAGCCTGCTGGTTCATTTTGTCCGGGATCATAACGCCGGGGTCATCCTGCGCGGCCTGCGCGCGGTGTCCGATTTTGAATATGAATTTCAGCTGGCGTCCATGAACCGTCATCTGGTTGAAGAGGTCGAGACGGTGTTTCTGACCCCGGCTGAAAAGTACAGCTTCATTTCCTCGTCACTGGTCAAGGAAATCGCCCGCCTGAGCGGTGATGTCAGCCGCTTTGTTCACCCGCGCGTGTCCGAAGCGCTCAAGCGCCGCTACAGCTGAGCTTGGCGTCCGGCGGGCCGGGTTGCCCGCTTGCACAAGATTTTCAGGAGCTGCCACATGAAACGTCTGTCGTTTGCCCTGCTGGTATTTTCACTTTTTGCGCTGTGCGCAAGTGCTTTTGCAGCTGACAGGGCGGCCATTGCGAGCGCGCATCGGCTGGCCACGGATGCGGGCGCGCAGATCATTGCCGAAGGCGGGAATGTTTTTGACGCGGCGGTGACCGTATCGGCGGTGCTGTCGGTGGTCGAACCCGAATCATCGGGTTTGGGCGGCGGTGGCTTCTGGCTTTTGCACAACGCCGCTGACAACCGGTCGGTGATGGTGGACGGGCGTGAAACGGCGCCCGGTCAGGCGCATCGGGACATGTATCTGGACGACAGCGGCGAGGTGGTGCGTGACCGGGCCGTCAACGGCGCGCTGGCAGGCGGAATTCCCGGTCTTGTCGCAACCTGGGCGCATATTGTCGACAATTACGGTTCCCTGCCGCTGGAAAAGCTGCTGGCGCCAGCCATCCGGCTGGCCGAAGAGGGGTTTCCCGCAGACAAAAAATATCACCAGTTGCTCAAATCAAGAGCTGAGGTCATGAGACGCTGGCCTGAAACCGCGGCCATTTTCCTGCCTGATGACCAGGTGCCGGAGGTTGGCCAAACAGTGCGCAACCCTGATCTGGGGAAAACCCTGCGCGCGGTGGCTGAGGGTGGCGCGGCCGGTTTTTACAGAGGCGAGGTGGCAAGAAAGCTGGTTGATGGCGTACGAGCTGCCGGCGGCATCTGGACGCTTGATGACCTGGCCGATTACCGGGTGGTCGAGCGCGAGCCGGTCAGGCTGCATTACCGGGGCCATGAGCTGGTAACTGCGCCGCCCCCCTCGTCCGGCGGCATTGCCATAGGCCAGATTCTGCAGATCGTCAGCGCGTTTGATCTGGCGGTCATGAATGCCACGGACAGGGTGCATTTGCTGGCAGAGGCCATGCGGCGCGCCTACCGCGATCGGTCGCTGTACATGGGCGATCCCGATTTTGTCGAAATTCCGTCCAGCCGGCTGCTGAGCGAGGACTATGCAGCCGGGTTGAGAACAACGCTCAGAATGGATCGCGCGATGCCTTCGTCAATGCTGGCGGCGGATGCCGGGCAAGTGATGGAGGAGAGCAGTGACACCACGCATTTTTCTCTGATTGATGCCAGCGGCAATATGGTGGCCACCACCCAGACGGTCAATCTGCCCTTTGGATCAGCCTTTGTGCCGCCGGGCACCGGCGTGCTGGTCAACAATGAAATGGACGATTTTTCCGCCAAGCCGGGTGAGCCCAACGCCTATGGTCTGATTGGCTTTGCCGCCAATGCCATTGAGCCGGGCAAACGCATGCTGTCATCCATGAGTCCCACTTTTGTGATGGGTGATGAGCGCACGGCCGTGATCGGCACGCCGGGCGGTTCGCGAATCATCACCATGGTATTGCTGGGCGTGCTTGATTTCATTGACGGCAACGGGCCGCAAAGCTGGGTGTCGCTGCCGAGATTTCACCATCAGTATCTGCCTGACGAGATTTCAGCCGAACCTGATGCGCTGAGTGATGATGTGATCGGGCAGCTGGAAGAACGGGGCCACAAGATCAGCGTTCGCAACAGCACCTGGGGCAACATGCATGGCGTGATGCTGGACCGCACCAGCGGGCAGCTTGAAGCGGCCAGCGACCCGCGCTGGGAATCGGGCGGAGCGGTGGTGATTGCGAAAGACGAGCGAGCCGGCTCGGATTAATTGCCCTGTTCCGGCAGC
Organism: Wenzhouxiangella sp.; assembly: GCA_035301965.1. Lineage (GTDB taxonomy): Bacteria > Pseudomonadota > Gammaproteobacteria > Xanthomonadales > Wenzhouxiangellaceae > Wenzhouxiangella. Next base: position 2,658 of record DATGTG010000078.1, read on the forward strand.
GACAAACCACTTTCCTCAAGCAGAAATTCCGCTGTGGGCGCGCGTCCGCGAAATTTCCGCCATGAAACCTCGGGGCTGCGGGCATTGCCGCGAGAAAAAATCTCAGCCCGCAGTGATTCGGCCAGCTGGCTGTCAAAAGCGCCAAGCTCCCTGAATGCAGCAAATGCATCGGCGGCCAGCAACCGTGACCACAGCGTGTTGAAATCGGCTCCGTTGCGTCGGTTGGCAAATATGTCGACCAGGCCGTTTCCATGATGCCGGGGCGAAAGCATGCGCGGCAGCTCCAGGTCGCTGCGCACCTGCCGTTCTGCAATTTCGATATTGGGTACCCGGCCTTCGGATGCACCGTGCAGTTCCAGATCCAGTTTGATGGCAGCGATGAATTCAAGCATTTCCAGACCGGCGCTCAGGCGCCGGCGCTGATGCAGAATTTCAATGGCCCGGTTGCTGATGAAGTCGCCCGACTCGTGGCCGCGCGCATACAGCGAAAGAAGTTCCGGAGCCAGAGCCCAGTGTTCCAGCAGCATGGCTGGAAATTCAACAAAATCGGGCGGCACGTTGGTTCCGGCCAGCGCCGGATGGTGGACATCGGACAGCAGGCTGTGCATGGCGTGCCCAAATTCATGGAACAGGGTTTCAACCTGATCGGCCGACAGTCCGCTGGGCTGTCCTGCCGCAGGCGGCGGCATGTTGGCCACAATGGCAACAACCGGCGTTTGCCGCTTTGCGTCGGCATAGTGCTGAACTCGGTAGTGGGAGGTCCAGGCGCCGCCCAGCTTGCCGAGGCGGTGAGTGGTGTCAAAATAGACAATGCCCAGGGTGGTGCCGTCGCGGTCGATGACTTCATAGGGCGTGGCGTCTATATGCCATGAGGGCAGCTCCGGGCGCTGGCGAAAGGTGAGCCCCCACAGCCGGTCGGCCAGAATGAGCATGCCGTCGAGAACCTGCTCCGGCATGAACCACTGGCGCAGCTCGCCGGGCTCTGTGTCCAGTTCATCTTCGCTCAGGCGCTGGCGGTAGTGCCACCAGTCCCACTCGCGCAGTTCATCATCAACGCCATCTTCTGCCGCCAGGCGCCTGATTTTCTCAAGCTCCCCGGCAGCCTTGGCCCTTGATGCCGCCGTCAGTTCTTCAAGCAGCTCATCAAGCTGGCCGCGGGTGATGGACGCATCGTCCAGCATATAGTCCAGATGACTGTCAAAGCCCAGCAGGGCGGCTCTTTGGGCGCGCAGATTTGCCATTTTTCCAATCAGCCTGTCCGGGTCCTGGCGGGTGCGGTCAAGCTGCTCATAGCGATATTTCCACAGCTGGTAGAGCTCGCGTCTGTGCTCGCGGCTGGTTGCGTAGCGCATGAACGGATAAAAACTGTGGGCATGGAGCGTGAATGACCAGCCGCCGTCGTGCCCAAGATCCAGCGCCGTGCGCTCGGCCAGGGTCAGCAGGCTGTCGGGCATGCCCTCCAGCTCTGAGCGCTGATCGATGTAGAGCTCGGCCGGATGGCGAGCCTCGCGGCGCACAGATGCCCAGGCCTGATCAAGCTTCGCCAGTTGCCGGTCGAGATCGGCCAGGGTTTTGCGGCTGTCGTCATCCAAATGGGCGCCGGCGCGCCGAAAATGCTTCCAGGTCTGGTCAACCAGCCGCAGCTGCTCTTCAGTGAACGGTCGGTCGGGGATGGCGTGGCGAATTTCCTCGATGCGTTCAAACAGGGCGGTTGAACCAATCAGGTGGCTTCTGTGCCGGGCCAGCAGCTCATTGAGGCCGGGCTCGATACGGTCCAGCTCGTCATCGTCGCTGACGGCAGCAAGGCCGTACCACAGGCGCGCAATGCGCAACACCGGCTGTTCGGCCTGCTCCAGGGCCAGCACGGTGTTTTCAAAGGAGGCCGGTGCAGACTGAGCCGCTATTTCACTTATGGTCTGGCCGGCTTTTTCAATGGCCTGCTCAAGCGCGGCAGGCAGATGATTGGGTTGCACCTGGTGGAAGGGGGGAACATGGTAGGGCGAGCTCCAATCGGAATCCAGCGGATTGGCCCGCTGTACGGGCGCTGTTCTGGCCGGCCGGTCCTGCCGGGCTTGCTGTGCGGATGAGTCACTGCCGGAATCGCAGGCCGTCAGAGACAGGGTCGACAGTAAAAATACCGCAAACAGCAGGGTCG
>DATGTG010000079.1:0-6762 GCA_035301965.1 Wenzhouxiangella sp.
AAACCACAAAACACCGCCATTCACCTGAAAAACATCTTTGCCGAAGAATAATTTCAGAGAGCAGCAGCTTGTAAGGATTTCTTACAGGTTCAAAAGGAAGGCAACAGACAGATCAAGGCAAGCGCTGATCAACAGTGTGCGCTTAATGAAGACGCGGCAAGGCGTTACATCAGCATCACGCTAAAACGCCAATTTGTCGGCGAGACCGGCACCCGACTGTCAGCGGCACCCAGACCACTCGCCATCCTCGCCATCAAAGCGTCATGACGCTATAATGACGATACGCCTTTCTGTTGAGCACTGTGTAGATGAGCGAAGCCAGCAAACGTTCCACCATTTATTTTGAACCGGCCATCCATGCCGCACTGCGCATGAAGGCCGCCGAGACGCACCGGTCCATTTCAGCGCTGGTCAATGATTTTCTGCGCCACGCGCTGCTGGAAGACCAGGAAGATCTGGCTGCGTTCGATGCGCGCGTGAGCGAGCCGACCATGAGCTATCAGGCCCTGCTTGATGACCTGAAGGCGCATGGCAAAATTTGAAATTGTATTCAAACGCTCGGTCGGCAAGGATTTGCGGCGGCTGCCCAAAAAGGATGTTCAGCGCATTCTTGCCTGTATCGACACGCTTGCGGACAACCCGCGCCCGCCTGAACCAGAAAGGCTGTCGGCGCAGAAACGCTATCGCATTCGCGCCGGAAGATACCGGATTCTGTATGAAATACAAGATCACAGGCTGATTGTCACTGTGATCAAGGTTGGTCATCGCGGCCGTGTTTACCGGCCGCATCGCTAGATGCTTCTTGCTGATCTGCTTGCATTGGCATTGGAACGCAGCAGGCTTCGCGGCTAATCTGTAGGCTGTTTTGGGCGCAAGGGAGGCTGTCATGAACAACCCGATTGAAATTTATCGAACGGAAGATGGCGAGCTGGAACTCAGCGTATCGCTTGAGCAGGAAACAGTCTGGCTGACTCAAAATCAGATGTGCGAGCTGTTCGGACGTGAGCGGTCGGTAATCACAAAACACATCAACAATGTTTTCAGGGAAGGTGAGCTGGAGCGCGACGCAGTATGTGCAAAATTTGCACGTACTGCATCTGACGGCAAGCGCTATCAAACTCGGCACTACAATCTGGACGTCATCATTTCTGTTGGCTATCGGGTGAGATCTCAACGGGGCGTGCAGTTTCGCCAATGGGCCACGCACACTCTGAAACAGCACCTGGTCAAGGGCTACACGCTCAACCAGCGCCGCCTGCAGGAACAGGGTGTCGAATTCGAGCAGGCGCTTGCCCTGCTTTCCACAACGCTGAAAAACCAGCAGCTTGTCAGCGACGAAGGCGGGGCCGTGCTCTCTGTCATCGGTGATTACGCCCGCAGCTGGAGTTTGCTCCAGGGCTACGATGAGCAAAACCTTAAAGCGCTGCCGGATCGGCAGCACAATATGCAAACACTTGTGCTGGACGATGCGCTTGCCGCCATTACCGAACTCAAGCAGGCGCTGTTGACCAAAGGCGAAGCCACTGAGCTGTTCGGCCAGCTGCGTGGCGATGGGCTGGCTTCAGCGCTGGCTTCCATTGAGCAGGGCTTTGGCAATGAGCTTTTTTATCCCAACGTGGCCAGCCGTGCAGCGCATCTACTGTATTTTGTGATCAAGAACCACCCTCTGGTTGATGGCAACAAGCGCTGCGGTTCGTTTCTGTTTTTGTGGTATCTGCGCATCAACCGGCATTTGCTGGCCAAACCGGTGGATATGCTGATCAACGACAATACGCTGGTGGCGCTGGCGCTGCTGGTTGCTGAAAGCCAGCCCGATCAGAAAGAACTCATGATCCATCTGATCGAACATTTTATAGCGCTGAAAGAGGCGTGACTGAAAGATTATCAATGACTGATTGCACGTCCATCGCGGCCGCGTTTACCGGCCGTATCGCCAGAAGCTTCTTGTCGATCTGCTTTACACGGGCAGCATTGTTTTACTGACGCGTGTGCGCCCTGCAGCACGTAAATCTGCACAATCCTCAACCCTGCTCCAGCAACTGAACAATCGCTGCGGTTATTTCTGCGGTGCCGGCGCGGCCGTTGAGGTCGCGGCTGCGGGTTCCGTCCGAGATGGTTTTTGCGACAACGCTTTCGACGGCGGCGGCTTCTTTTTCCAGCGCCAGTGAATGGCGCAGCAGCAGTGCGGCGGACAGGATGGCGCCCAGCGGGTTGGCCCGGCCGGTGCCGGCCAGTTCGGGGGCGGAGCCGTGGACGGGTTCGTACAGTGCGGTGCGGCCGCTGCCAAGCGAGGCCGACGGCAGCAGGCCCAGCGAGCCGGTCAGGGCGGCAGCTTCGTCGCTGAGGATGTCGCCAAACAGGTTTTCGGTCAGCACCACGTCGTATTGCGACGGGTGGGTCAGCAGCAGCATGGCCATGGAATCGACCAGCTGGTGCTGCACCTGCACGTCAGGATAGTCCGCCGCCAGGCGGTTGACCGTGGCGCGCCACAGGCGGGAGGTTTCAAGAACGTTGGCCTTGTCCACCGAGGTCAACAGCCCGCGCCGCGCCCGGGCCAGCGAAAATGCGCGCCGGGCCACGCGCTCGATTTCTTCCGTGGTGTAGCGGCATTCATCGCTGGCAAAGTCATCGCCCCGGCGGCGCTGGCCAAAATACAGGCCGCCGGTGAGTTCTCGCACAAACAGAATATCGACATTTTCGAGCCGGTCGCTTTTGAGCGGCGACAGGCCGGCCAGCGCGGGATGCACCCGGATGGGCCGCAGATTGGTATGGACGCCAAGGGCGGCGCGCAGCTGCAGCAGCCCCTGTTCGGGGCGCTCGGCGGCTTGCGGGCTGTCCCATTTGGGCCCGCCCACGGCGCCCAGCAGGACGGCATCGGCCTGCTCGCAGGCAGCCAGGGTTTCAGCGGGCAGGGCCCGGCCGCAGCGGTCGATGGCCTGCCCGCCGACGGGCCGGAATGAAAACTTGAACGTGTGGCCGAAACGCGCGGCCACGGCCTGCAGTACTTCAACGGCGGCTGCCGTTATTTCCGGCCCGATGCCGTCGCCGGGCAGCGTCACGATATGTGCCTTCATGCGTCCGCGGCCTCCCTGTTTTGCTGGTCCGGGCCCGCCTGCGGGAAAACGGCGCGGCGCGCCTCGTAGCGCTGTATGGCCGCCCGGTGGTTCAGCAGAAAGCCGAGCTGGTCGACGCCGTTCAAAAGACAGTGGCGCGCAAACGGATCAAGCTCAAACGTCCAGCGGCGCCCGCCGGGCGCGGTGATGGCCTGTCGCTCAACATCAATGCGGATATCGGCGCCCGGATGGTCGAGCAGCCATTGATGGGCAACGCTGTCGACAGCGATGGCCAACAGCCCGTTTTTAAGCGCGTTGTTGCGGAAGATGTCGGCAATTTCACTGCTGATGACGGCCTGGATGCCGTAGTCGAGCAGGGCCCACGGCGCATGTTCACGCGACGAGCCGCAGCCGAAATTGCGGCCGGCCACCAGAATGGAACAGTCTTTGGCCTGCGGCCTGTTGAGGGCGAAGTCGGGATTGTCGCGGCCGTTTTCATCGCGCCGCCAGTCGGCAAAGCAGTGCCGGCCCAGCCCCAGGCGGTCGATGGTTGTCAAAAAGCGCGCGGGAATGATGCGGTCGGTGTCGATGTTGTCATCGGCCAGCACCACGGTGGGGGATTGCACAATGCGAACGGGCTTCATGCCGGAATTTCCTTTTGATGTTGCGGGTTTTCAAGAGCGCTGCGGGGGTCGGTGATGACGCCGGTCACGGCCGAGGCCGCTGCGGTGATTGGGCTGCACAGCACGGTGCGGGCGCCCTTGCCCTGGCGGCCCTCGAAGTTGCGGTTGGAGGTTGACAGCACCAGTTCGCCGGGCGCGGCCATGTCGCCGTTCATGGCGATGCACATGGAGCAGCCGGGCAGCCGCCATTCGGCCCCGGCGCTTTGAAACACGCGGTGCAGGCCTTCTTTTTCGGCCTCGCGGCGCACGCTTTCGGAGCCCGGCACCACAAGCATGCGAACGCCGGGGGCGATCTTTCGGCCCCTGAGAATCCGGGCGGCCTGGCGCAGATCGGGCAGGCGCGAGTTGGTGCAGCTGCCCACAAACACCACGTCCACCGGCGTGCCCAGCATGGACTGCCCGGGCGCACAGTTCATGTAGTCGGCGGCCCGCTGCTCAAGCGCATTTTGGGGCGGCGGCGCTATGGACGTGACCGGCATGGCCATGCCCGGGTGGGTTCCGTAGGTGATGACCGGCTGTATGTCGGCGGCGTTGAAACGCACCTCGCGGTCAAAGACTGCGCCGGGGTCGGTGCGCAGCGTGCGCCAGTCGGCAACGGCCCTATCCCAGTCGGCGCCGCGCGGCGCCAGCGGACGATCCCTGAGCCAGGCGAAGGTTGTTTCATCGGGCGCAATCATGCCGGCCCGAGCACCGGCCTCTATGGACATGTTGCACAGGGTCATGCGCTCTTCCATGCCCATGGCGTCTATGGTGCTGCCGCAGTATTCAATGACGTGTCCTGTGCCGCCGTCTACGCCGATTGCGGCAATGACGTGCAAAATGACGTCCTTGGCGGTCACGCCGGGCTGCAGATCGCCATCGATGCGAATGGCCAGGGTTTTCGGCCTGCGCTGCAGCAGACACTGGGTGGCCAGCACGTGGCCGACCTCGGTGGTGCCGATGCCGAACGCCAGCGCACCAAATGCGCCGTGGGTGGACGTGTGGCTGTCGCCGCAGACAATGGTCATGCCCGGCTGCGTGGCGCCCAGCTCCGGGCCGATGACGTGCACAATGCCGCGCTGCGGGCTGTCCCAGCCGTGCAGCGTAATGCCGTGCTTTTTGCAGTTTTTTTCAAGGACGCTCACCTGCTCGCGCGCCGCCTGCGAGGCATACGGGCGCCGCCCGTCGCGGCCGGGCGCAAGCGTGGGCGTGGAATGGTCAAGGGTTGCCAGGGTCCGGTCCGGGCGGCGTACGCCCAGCCCGCGCGCGCGCAGCACGTCAAAGGCCTGCGGCGAGGTCACTTCGTGAATCAGATGCAGGTCGATATACAGAACTGCCGGCGTGGCCGGTGTTTGTTCACTGATCACGTGGCGATTCCAGACTTTTTCAAAAAGGGTCTGTGCGCTCATGGCTGCGCTCCTGTGTAGCTGAAAGGCCGGTTGCTTTGTTCAAGATCGTTTTTCACAATGTCACCCCCTCAGGAAGAAGCCGCGGCTGCGCGAGCGGGCGAGAGCGCGGAAGATGGCCCGGCGCCGGCGTGACAGCGCTGGATGCGGTTGACAATATCCAGCGCGGCCGTTGCCACGGCCGTAACCGCGTTGCTGTCGTGGCTTTGCCCGTGCCAGACGCTGCTGTCGTACTCGACCCGGACCCGCGCTTCGCTGTGCCACTGCTGCGCTTCGCTGCGCGACTGCAGGTTGATCGCGGCAAACTTCACCAGCGTGCCGGCCGCATCGGTCACCGCCTGCGCCACGGCGTCCATCAGGTGCCTGGCCGTGGCGCTGGCCCGGCCGCTGCGGCCGTCCGCATGCCGCAGACTGGCTTCTGCGTGATAGTGATTCTCGCCGTTTTGCTGCAGGCGAATGGCTTCCAGAGTCCACGGGCCGGTGGCCAGCGGGTCAACGCCGGCCGCCAGGGCGTGCAGATCGTCGTCATGAATGTCTTTTCTGACATCGGCCAGCGCCTTGAACTGCTGGAATATCTGACCCAGCCGGGTGTCGTCAACATCATGGCCCAGCTGCTGCAGGCGCTTGTGCAGGGCGTGGCGCCCCGAATGCTTGCCCAGAACCAGGCTGGTTTCGGCAATGCCGACATCCTGCGGGCGCATGATTTCGTAGGTTTCCCGATTCCTGAGCATGCCGTGCTGATGAATGCCGGATTCGTGGGCAAACGCATTGCGGCCGACAATGGCCTTGTTGGGCGGCACGGGCTGGCCGGTCAGCTCGCTGAGCAGGCGCGAGGTGGCGAATATCCTGCGGGTGTCGATGCGCGTGGACACGTCAAAAAAGTCGCTGCGCACCTTCAGCGCCATGACCAGCTCTTCGAGCGAGCAGTTTCCGGCCCGCTCGCCGATGCCGTTGATGGTGCATTCCACCTGCCGCGCGCCGGCGCGAACGGCCGCCAGGCTGTTGGCGACGGAGGCGCCCAGATCGTCGTGGCAGTGCGCGGAGAACACCAGTTGGTCGGCGTTGTCCACGTTCGCAATCAAGTACCGGAAGCGCTCGGCAATCTCTTCGGGCGTCATGTAGCCCACGGTGTCGGGAGCGTTGAGCGTGGTGGCACCGGCGGCCGCGGCGGCGTTGAAAACCTCCGCCAGAAAATCGGGCTCGGTGCGCATGGCATCTTCTGCCGAAAACTCGATTTCATCGGCATAATCACGTGCTTTTTCAACTGCCAGAACCGCTGTTTCCACAATCTGCTCGCGGCTCATTTCCAGCTTGTACTTGCGGTGCACCGGGCTGGTGGCCAAAAACACGTGGATGCGCGAGCGGCGCGCCTTTTCCAGGGCCCTGGCGGCGCTTTCAATATCGCCCGCGTGGCAGCGCGCCAGGGCGCATACGGTGGTTGTTTCCAGAGCGCCCGCAATTTTTGCAACGGCGTTGAAGTCATCGGGCGAGGCATGCGGAAAGCCCGCTTCGAGCACGTCCACCCCAAGAATCTCGAGCGCTCTGGCCATCTTCAGCTTGGCGGCCAGGTTCATGGAAAAACCTGGGGCCTGCTCGCCATCGCGCAGCGTGGTGTCAAAAACAATCACTCGATTGCTGTCG
>DATGTG010000080.1:0-4494 GCA_035301965.1 Wenzhouxiangella sp.
CTGGACTTTGTCACCCTGTCGCCGGTCAGGCCCACCGCCAGCCATCCGGGCGCAACAACCCTGGGCTGGCGCGGGCTGGAGGATTTGTGCCGGCAGTCGCCGCTGCCTGTGTATGCGCTGGGCGGCATGCAGCCCGATGACATTGAATCTGCGAGCCGGCACGGGGCCTACGGGGTGGCCGGCATTCGTGCATTTGGCGGAAATGTCTGACCATGGCACGCGCTGAAGAATATTCGGAAATCGTCCGCCTGCCGCTGGGCCGGCGCCCGCTTCCACCGGCCGGCCAGGCCGATGTCTGGCTGATTGATCTGGAAGAGCTGCCCCTGGACACGCCTGGAAGTGGAATCACCCGTCGCCAGCGCATCATGCAGCGGCGCATTCGCCAGCGCTTTTTTCTGCGCCTGCTGCTGTCGGCCTATCTGGGCTGCCCGGGCAAGGACATCAGGCTGATCCGATCAGCGCGCGGCAAGCCGGCGCTGGCCGGCCAGCATGCCAATACGGGGCTTGAGTTCAATCTGTCGCACTGCGGCAGCTGGCTGGCGGTGGCCGTGGCCACCGGCGTGTCGGTTGGCATTGACATTGAGCGCGAACGCGAGCTGGTGCGCGTCGACAGGCTGGCACAGCGCTGTCTTTCAGCGGCCGAGGCACAGTGGCTGAAGCAGCTGGATCAGCCATTTCGCTCCCACCAGTTTCTTCACCAGTGGTGCGCCCGCGAAGCCCTGGTCAAGGCGCGCGGCTGCGGCCTGGCCGGAATGCTGACTGAAATGGAGCTGGGCTGGAATCCGGCCGCGATCCGCAGGCTGCCGGCCAGCTGGCCGGGACGGGAGCACATGGGTCTGACCGCACTCAGCCTGCCGGACGGGTTGATTGGCCAGCTGGCCAGCATGAATGGCGCGCTCAAGGCGCGGCTTCGCCTGGTGGCGGCCGCAGCACAGCCCCCGGAGACCTGATCGCTCGTTAGGACAGGGGCAGGCTTTTCCGTCAGCGCGCGCGCCAGCTGCGCCAGCCGGCAACAGCACCCAGCACCACGGCAACGATTGCGGGAACGGAGTGATTGCCGGCGCCAAAAAGAGGCGCCACCTGAAAACCGGCCAGTACCGCGCCGGAAATGACCAGGGCTCCCGCCAGTATGGCGCCGGGCAGGCGCCGGTTATGCCGGCCCAGCTCACCGGCCAGCCTGTCCAGATCTTCGGAATGTATATGACCGGACAGCCTTCCCTGGCCGCCGGCCTTGAGAAAGTCCCGGATCAGCTCGGGCATTTCGGGCGTTTGTGACAGCCACACCGGCAGCCGGCGCGCCACGCTTTTGGCGGTGGCTGAAAAGCCGTAGCGGTCGGCAAAAATGGCTTCCAGTTCGGGCTTGGCCACTTCCCAGATGTTGATGCGCGGGTCGAGCTGGCGGCTCATGCCCTCGATGTTGAGCAGCGTTTTTTGCAGCATGATGAGCTGCGGCTGCAGGGTGAGCTTGAACTGGCGGGCGACCGAAAAAAGCTCCATGACCATTTCCGCGAAGGACACCTCTTCGAGCGGACGGGTGAAGTTGGGTTCGCCCACGGTTCGCGCTGCAGCGGTCAGTTCATCTATGCGGGTGTCGGCCGGCACCCAGCCGGCCTCGACGTGCAGCTCGGCCACGCGCCGGTAGTCGCGATTGAATATGGCCAGAAAGTTTTCGCCGATATAGTAGAGATCGGTGGGCGTCAGGCTTTCGACAATGCCGAAATCAAGCGCAATCCAGCCGGGATCGTCCGGGCGTGAAACGTCCACCAGCAGGTTGCCCGGATGCATGTCGGCATGAAAAAGATTGTCGCGAAAGACCTGCCCGTAAAAGATGCGAATACAGCGTCTTGCCAGTCGGCCAAGGTCGACGCCGCGTGCCTTCAGTTGTTCAATATCCCCGGCGGGTACACCGCGTACGTGCTCCATGACCAGCACCTTGCGTGCCGTCAGCGACCAGTGAATTTCGGGGATGTAGAGATCGGCGGAGTGCTCGAAGTTGTTTTTAAGAAGCGTGGCGCTGGCCGCCTCGGCGCGCATGTCCAGCTCGCGCACGATCACGCGTTCGAATTCGGCCACGATGTCGTCGGGGCGGATGCGTTCGCCTTCCGGGTGATAGCGTCGTATCAGGCGCGCCAGCGAGCGCAGCAGGTCAATATCGCGCCTGACCTGTTTTTCTATGCCGGGGCGCACCACCTTGACGACCACCGACCGTCCATCCTTGAGCCTGGCGGCATGCACCTGGGCAATGGATGCCGACGCCAGGGGGGCGTCGTCGAATTCATCAAACAGCTCGTCCACCGGCGCCTTGAGCTCGCGCTCGATGATGGCGCGTGCCTGGTCGCTGTCAAATGGCGGCACATCGTCCTGCAGCCCGGCCAGGTGGTCGGCAATATCGGCGGGCAGCAGGTCGCGGCGGGTTGAGATGATCTGGCCAAACTTGACGTAAATGGGGCCCAGATCCTGCAGGGCCAGGCGCAGCCTGTGGCCGCGCGAAAGCTCGCGAACCCCGCGTTTGCCCCACGGCAGCCAGCGCACGGCCCGCGCAAACCCCAGCGGCGGGATGCCCGCAAGAAGGTCGTCAAGCCGGTAGCGTGCCAGCGTTGCCGCCATGCCGGCCAGGCGCAGGCCGTTGCGTATCATGCCGGCCTCCTGCGCAGGCGCTGTTCCAGCCGGTCGACCGCCTCGCGCAGCTCATCGACCTCGTTGATAAAGTCGTTAACTTCAGCGCGCTCAACCAGCAGGCCGGATTCGCGCCGCAGAAAGCGGGAAGCCTGGTCGGCGGCCGTGGACGAGACATGGCGCGTGCCGTCACGTACATCAGCCAGCAGGCGCCACAGGCGATAACCCAGACGTGGGCCAAAGCGCTCGGTCAGCGCAGCCTGCCAGTCCGGGTCAAGATGTTTGAGCAGCCTCTCAAACGACTGGGCCGTGGCGGCGTCCCCTTCAATGCGCACGCCCCGGCCGGTCCGGCGGCGCCTTGGGGCGCTCATGGCCAGCAGCGCCAGGGGAGAGCCGCTGATGGTGGTGTCGGGCGGGGCCGGTTCGTCCACGCTCACGGCCAGGCGGCCGCCTGGCCCGTGAAAGTAAAGATCAATACCCAGGCCTTCAAGGCGCAGCAGGATGGTGTGGCCCTCAAGTTCCTCAAGCCGCTGGCCGCTGCTGTCATCAAGCGCCAGCGCGCGGGCAATGGCCTGGTCCATACCGGCGGCCAGCATGGCGGGCAGCGGCGTCAGATAGCGGCTCACAGTCAGGCCCTGATGCCGCGGTGGATGGCGCAGATTCCGCCGCTGAGGTTGGACCAGCGAACGCGCTCCAGTCCGGCGCTGCGCATTTCATCAGCCAGGGTGTTCTGGTCGGGAAAGCGGCGAATGGACTCGGCCAGGTACTGATAGCTGTCGGCATCGCCGGCCACGGCGGCACCCAGGCGCGGCAGCACCTGAAATGACCAGGTGTCGTACAGCCTGGCCAGGGCCGGCAGCCCCACCTTGGAAAACTCAAGAATGTGCACTTGCCCGCCGGGCTTTAAAACACGGTGCATTTCGGCCAGCGCCTGTTCGCGCCAGGTCACGTTGCGCAGGCCAAAGGCGATGGTCAGATGATCAAAGCTGCGGCTGGCAAAGGGCAGCTGTTCGGCGTTGACCTGAAGCCATTCAATGTCTTTGACCAGCCCGGCATTGTCCATGCGCTCGCGGCCGGTTGCCAGCATGTCAAGGTTGATGTCGGCGATGGTGACTGCAGCGCCGCGTGCCCGGGCCAGGCGGGCAATGTCGCCGGTGCCGCCGGCCAGGTCGAGCAGGCTCTGGCCCGGCCGAATGCCGCAGGTGGCCACGAAGTGACGTTTCCACAGCCGGTGTATGCCCAGGCTCATCAGATCATTCATTAGATCGTAGCGTCGGGCCACGGATGAAAAAACACGGCCGACGCGGCGCGTTTTTTCTTCGGGCGAGACGGTTTGATAACCAAAGTCGGTCATGAATCTGTGCTCTTCAAAAAGGTTCAGGGCATGCCCTGCTGCTGCAGGCGCTCGGCGTAGCGGGCCAGGTTGACGTCCTTGTTGCGGCCCAGATCATAAAGGAAGGACCAGGCAAAAATGCCCGAATCGTGGCCGTCGTCAAAGACAATCTGTACGGCATAGCTGCCGATGGGCTCTATGGCCGTGATATCGACATTGTCCTTGCCGCGCATCAGCCTGGGCTCCGAAAGCCCGTGCCCGCGAACTTCGGCCGAGGGCGAATGGGTGCGCAGGTACTCGGCCGGCAGCTCAAAGCTTTCACCGTTGTCAAATTCAACCACCAGAGTTTTGCGTTCGCGCTCGTAGCGCAGCTCCACGGCCTGTCGTTCGCTCATCTTTTCTGCCTTGCAGCTGTATTTGGGCTGACGGTGTCATGCAGCATGCGTTTGCATGCAGCGAATACACAAATGATAGCGCCTTGCATGCCGGCAGCGAGGGCCAAAAGCAGGCGGCTGCGCTTCAGCGCACCGCAAAAGTGGAAGCCG
>DATGTG010000081.1:0-2133 GCA_035301965.1 Wenzhouxiangella sp.
CATTGCCGCCAGTGAGGTGGCCACGGTGGTTTTTCCACAATCACGTTTGGCGTTGATGACGGCAATGGTCCGCATGAAAAATCCTCCCGCAGTGCTGGCCGGTTCAATCCTGGCGCGGGTCGGGCAGCCCTGAGTGCAGCAGCCAGCGCTCCAGCTTTTTGTCATAGCGCCACACTTCGTGATGCACGATGACCCGCTCCCTGGCGCTGTGCACATGATACAGGCGGATCTGGACGTTTCTTTCAAAGCTGTGGTCGTCGGGGCCCGCCAGCACCTGCCGAACGCGGTATTCGCTGACCCTGAACTGCTTGAGGCGGGACAGATCCACCGACCGAACCGGGTTCTCGCTCAGCCAGTCGGGGTGCATCATGTCCACCAGGGCGTCAAATTCGTTCCAGCGCAGCAGCGCTTCCCAGCGGGTGGTGGTGTGATCGCGGTCGCGGATCAGCTGGTTGCCGCCGCAGGCCGCAAGCAGCGGCAACAGCGCGGCAATGATCAGAAAAATGCGCATGGCATGGGTGTCCCGGTTTGTTGTTGGATGGCCAAAGCATACTTGCCGCAGCGTTTGCGGGCAATGACAGGCGAGGTGAAGGCCTAAAATGAAGCCATGATCAAAATCTGTGTTTCCAGCACAAATGCTCGCGCAGGCAGCTGGCCGGGGGCGGCTGGCCTGGTGGCCGGGCTGCTGCTGTCCTGTGCCCTGCTGGCTGCGCCGGTGGAGCTTGAGCCCCTGCAGGTTGGCGGGCGGGACATTGAGCAGGAAGGGCCGCAGGCCACCGACACGCTGCCAAAAGAGCGCATTGAGCGGATTTGGCCGACGCACCCGGCCGAGTTGTTTGGGCGCCTGCCGGGCGTGGAGGTGACGCGCGGCAGCGGCCAGGAGCATCTGACCGCCGTGCGTTCGCCGCTTTTGACCGGCGCCGGCGCCTGCGGCGGACTGCTGATTCTGGAAGCCGGCGTGCCCATACGCCCGCCGGGGTTTTGCAACGCCAACAACCTGTTTGAAGTGAATCTGGCCCAGGCCGAGGCGGTGAGCGTGCTGCGCGGGCCGGGCGGCATAGGGCATGCGTCGGGCGGCCTGCATGGCGTGATCGACATCGTGCCGCGGCTTGACCTGTCGGGCGGGCACAACCGCCTGTCCATGGAGGCCGGCAGCGATGACTACTACCGGCTGACGGGCCGGCTGGCCGGCGCTGCCGGGCCGGGACAGCTGGGCGCCGACTTCACCGCCGTGGACAGCGGCAGTTTTCGCGTGGATGAAAAATACGATCACCAGCTGGCCACCGTTCAGTATGCTGCCGGCGACTGGCGCGGTCTGCTCAGTGCAGCGCGCCTGGACCAGGACACGGCCGGCTACGTGCTGGGCCGCAATGCCTATGCCGATCCCATGCTGCGGCGCGGCAACGACAACCCGGAAGCCTGGCGCAAGGCCGATGCGCTGCGGGTGATTGCCCGCCGGCAGTGGCTGAACGAGCAGGGCGGCGAGCGCCGGCTCAGCCTGTTTGCGCGGCGCTCGGCCATGGATTTTCGCCAGCACTTTCTGCCCGGCAAGCCGCTGGAGCACAACGGCCAGACTTCAGCCGGGCTGCAGCTTGACCTGGAAACCGCCGGCGGCTGGCAGTGGGGCGCCGACGCCGAGCTTTTTCGTGGCGATCTGGAGCAGTTTCAGGACCGGCCGGCCGATGATGCCGCCCCGCCGGTGGCGGCCATTCGGCCCGTGGGCCGGCACTATGACTATGTGGTGGACGGCCAGCGCGCCGGCGGCTATGTGGCTCACCGGCTGGAATGGTCTGAAGGCTGGTCGCTGCGCGCCGGCGTGCACGCCGACTGGATACGCTACGACTACAAAAACCGCATGGCGCCCGGCAATCTGGCCGACGACGGCAGCGCCTGCGACATGGGCGGCTGCCTGTACAACCGCCCGGCCAGCCGCAGCGATGATTTTTTCGAGCTGGCACCCGAATTCACCGTCAGCCATCGCGGGGCTTTCGGGCAGACCTGGCTGCGCCTGGCGCGCGGTTTTCGGGCGCCCCAGGCCACCGAGCTGTACCGGCTGCAGCGCGGCCAGGATGTGGCCGATCTGAATCCTGAAATACTGGATTCAGCCGAAATAGGCGTATCGGGAAAACAGCT
>DATGTG010000082.1:0-12303 GCA_035301965.1 Wenzhouxiangella sp.
CAGCACCACGGGGTGTTTTTCGCCCCCATGAGGCGGAGCGCTGCGGGCCGGATAGAATTTTGACCAGACCGGTTCATTCACCTTGCTCGACGGCACGGCAACGATCTCGGGCAGCTGCCATTCAATGGCGGCAAATTCTTCGCTGCGGGTGTCGGTCAGCGGCTCAATTTCGCCCCTGTCGAGTTCGACCACTCCGAGCTGCGGCGGCAGATAGGCCTGTGAATAGCGCACCAGCACCCGGTTGTCGTCAGCGGGGTTGGCAACAAAGGATTCAATCCCGCGATGCGTGGTGATGCGCTCCAGCACATCGCTGTCCAGATCAAGGCGGTAGAGGTCAAATTCCCCGGGGTGTGAACGGTTGGCCAGCATCAGCACCGACCGGCCGTCGGCGCTGATCACAGGATCGTGAACCTCGAATTTTCCGCGGGTATGCGGCTTTGCCTTGCCGGAGGCGGCATCAACGGTGTAAAAATGACTGTAGCCCGATTCTTCCGACAGCAGCCACAGGGTTGTGCTGTCGGGCAGCCAGCCAAACTCATTGAAAGCCCAGTTGATCCAGGCCTGGTCGGTGAGCCGGTGGCGCGGATTCAGCGCCGGGTTGTCGGCTTCGGTGTCGATGACGGCCAGCCAGCGGTCCTTGTTGTCAATGGCGTAAAGTTGCACGGCGGCGAGCTGCCCGTCGGCGTGCCATTCGATTTGTCTGATCGACACATCACGCAGCGCATCGTCAGCCAGGGGATCGAGGCCCTGCTCCTTTTTCAGGTCGGTCAGCGGGTCGTCTGCGATGCCGGGCAGGGGGCTGAAATCCAGCTCATGCTTTTCGCGGTTGTGCAGGTCCAGCAACCACAGCTGCTGGGGGGACGGAATGTCGCGCCCGACGCGGGTGCGGACATCTTCCACGTCAACGTAACCGGATTCGGTGACATAGTGCGGCATACGGCCGCCGGCACCTGCACTGCTGCCGGCCGCCTGCACTACAACCAGCAGCCAGCGCCCATTGGGTGACAGGCTGGAATGAACCGGCTCCATGGCATCACCCAAATACCAGGGCGCTGGGGCCAGAGTCGGGTTGTCCGCCGCCGCGCGCTCATTCTCTGCAGCCTTTTCCAGTCTGGCAGCCCGCCGGTCGGCCAGGCTGTCAAACAGCCGCAGCTGCATTTTGGCCAGCGCATCCTCGTCGTCTTCGACGGGAGATTTTTCAAAGCGCAGGTCGGCGGCCGGCCACGCCAGCCTGTCGTCCAGGTCGTAGATCCACCATGCCTGGTTGCGGCTGAAGACAATGCGGCGGCCGTCGGGGCTGAAGGCGGGTTGCGCATCATGGCCGCTGCTGCGGGTCAGCTGCAGCGCGTGGTCATCATCGGGCAAGCGCACAAACAGGTTTCCGTCACGCACAAAAGCGTAGCGCCGGGTGGCCGGGTGAAACACCGGGCTGGCGCCATCGACTTGCGCCAGGTCTGCGTGGTTCAGCACCCTGTCCTCACCGCTGGCCGGGTCAATGCGGTGAGTGTCGTACAGTTCGCTGTCGCGACGCTGCACGGTGTAATAGGCCGCCGAACCGTCAAGCTGCCACCACGCCCGCTGTACCGGTGGGCCTATCCACTGCGGGTCGGCCATGATCTGTTTCAGATCCGGGGTTTGAGCAAGCGCCATGCCCGATGCAATCAGGCCCAGCGCAGCAAAAAAGAGTGCTTTTGCAGTTGAATTCATGCTGTTGTTTGTTGTGGTCGAAAGTCCTGATTCTAACCCCGCAAGCAATCGCCTTCGTGCCGCGCTTTTTGCGTGTTCGTGCGCCACCGCCGGCCAGCCTCAAGAAAGGCCATTCTGTATCCACAAAGCGGGCGCTTTGCTTGATTGGTTTCACGTGTTGACTTTATTTTCGTGTTGTATTAATGTTTCTGTCAACAGTTCACAGTGCGCCGATTTGATGTCAGCTTGCGGGCGCCTTAAAAATTCAGCTAAAGAGGCCCAGGGCCCGCTTTAGCTTTTATCAGAGCTGACGCGGGTTTTTTTATTGCCTGCATTCGCCTGGCTGAAGCTGCGGGGCGAAACACAAGTACCGCAAGAATCAGAGCAGCTTACAAGGGCTGAGGAATGAACCACTGCAGTTTGCAAATGAACACGCAACCGACTTTTCCGCTGCCGGCGGAAAAGCGCGTGTTCGTGCGCCAAAAAGCTGCGCTGGCCCGGCCGCTGTTCAAACAAATGGTTGAGGCAGCAGGTCTTTATGCTGCCTGGCTGGTCGACAGCCTGTTTTTGCTGTCCGTCCCGGTCGTTAAAAACATTGAAGATCGCTTGCGTCATCAGCGTGAAGCGATGCTGCTGCATTCATGCAGCCCGTCCTGCCGTTTCCTGCCGTCTCCCGGCCATTGTCAGGACGCATCAATGTTGAACCCCTGTGCCTGTATGCGTGCAGCCTGTTGTTGCTGTACGGCAGGTACAGGGGTTATGCGAAATTCTGCGTAATACCGTCGGCGCCCGCCAGGGGCGCAGGCAAGCAGACAGTTCCAAAACCAACCATTTGAGAGTGAGCCATCACCATGTCTCGGAAGCACTGCTCCGGGTGGAGCAAAAATTCTGAAAAGCGTCGCCGCGACTTGAAACCGTCACAGAACGGGACGTTTCGTCAAGTTCGCAAGGAGCTTTTGCCAAACGAAAGCCATGTTTTGTTTGTGTGCGGGCTGGCGTTCGGCGCGCATGGGCCCGCTCTCCGGGTGGCTGAAAAAACCAATTCCAAAAACCAATCAAAAAGCAGGTAATAAAAGTGAAAAAGCTGAAGTTGTTTTATATCGGTATTGCCGGCATTGCGGGTCTGTTGCTCATTGCCGGATGCACCTCCAAAGACACATCGGACGATGCCCCAAAAAGAATCCGGCTGGACTATGGGTACTATTCACCGCCAAGCCTGGTGTTAAGGGAGTTTGGCTGGCTGGAAGAGGAGTTCGAGAACGATGGCATCAGGATCGAGTGGGCACTGAGCCAGGGAAGCAACAAGGCGCTGGAGTTTTTAAACAGCAACAGCGTCGATTTCGGTTCTTCAGCCGGAGCAGCGGCCCTGATATCGAAGGCCAACGGCGCGCCCATAAAAAATGTTTACATTTATTCAAAGCCCGAGTGGACAGCGCTGGTTACAGGCGAGGGTTCAGGCGTCAGGGAAATCGCCGACCTGAGGGGCAGGAAAGTTGCCGCAACCCTGGGGACCGACCCGTATATTTTTCTGCTGCGCGCCCTGAGCGCTGAAGGCGTTCCGGCCAATGAGGTGGAGGTGGTCAACCTGCAGCACGGCGACGGCGCGTCATCGCTGACAACCGGCGCGGTGGATGCCTGGGCGGGCCTGGACCCTCACATGGCCCGGCTGGAGCTGGAAACAGGTGCCCAGCTGTTCTATCGCAATCCCGACTTCAATACCTACGGATTTCTCAACGTCAGGGAAGACTTTGCGGAGAAGTATCCCGAGCACGTCAAACGGGTCATAAAAGCCTATGAAAAAGCCCGCAAGTGGTCGATAGAAAACCCGGAGGAGGCCGCCGCGATTCTGGCCAGGGAGGCAAGAATCCAGGAAGACGTTGCCTTCATCCAGATGGAAAGAAATGATTTCTCACAGGCTGTTCCCGGCCGCGTGCAGCACGATGCCCTGCTGGAGGCAGGAAGAATATTGCAGGCGGCGGGCGTGATCAGGGCCGAACTTGATCTTGGGCAAATTGTTGAAAGCCTGATTGAGCCGTCCTTTGCGAAAGACGTCGTCGTCACGGCAGCTCAGGAGGCGGGAAATGGCTGAGCGGGCACAAAATCTGGGCGTTGCATTCAAGAACAGGCGAACGGCGCGCCCCGGCAGGGCGCGCCTGTGGCGGGCCGGGGCATGGAACCCACTGCTGCTGGGAAGCCTGCTGCCAATTGCGCTCATCATTCTGTGGGAAACATTGAGCCGACTGGGCGTTTTCCCGGCCTATCAGCTGCCGGCGCCCCTGGCGATACTGACAACCATCAAGAGCATGGGGCAGGACGGAACGCTGTGGACGCATGTGGGAATTACAACCTACAGGGTGTTTGCCGGGTTTTTGCTGGGCACGGCGGCGGCAGTGGTTTTGGGGTCGGTTGTTGGCTTCTACCGGTTTTCGGAGCGGCTTTTTGACCCGCTGATACAGGCGTTTCGTTCAATTCCATCGCTGGCCTGGGTGCCCATGTTCATTTTGTGGATGGGGATTGGCGAGGCATCAAAAGTGACAATGATTGCCGTGGGCGTCTTCTTTCCCGTCTACCTGAATATCGTCAGCGGCATATCGGGCGTGGACAGAAAGCTGATTGAAGTCGGAAAGATGTATGGGCTGAATACCGCGCAATTGATCGTCCGGGTCATATTGCCCGCCTCGCTGCCGTCGTTTCTGGTCGGGCTGCGGAGTGGCTTGGGACTTGGCTGGATGTTTGTGGTTGCAGCCGAGCTGATGGGCGCCAGTCAGGGGTTGGGCTATCTGCTGGTGCTCGGGCAAAACACGCTGTCTCCGGAAACCATCATTGCAAGCATTGTCCTGTTTGCAATCGTTGGCAAGCTGACTGACTGGGTGTTGAAGGCGATCGAGGCCAGGGCGCTGCATTGGCAGGATCGAATTGGAAAAACCTGAAAGAGGTGTTGTGGCATGGGTCTGGAATTAAGAAACGTGGGTCGGACATTTGACGGCAAGGCCGCCGTAAAAAATGTGTCATTCAAGGCAAGGCAGGGTGAGGTTATCGGTCTGCTCGGAACGAGCGGATGCGGAAAAAGCACATTGCTGCGCGCCCTGTCCGGCCTTGACGGCGCTTATGAAGGCGACATTTTCATCAATGGGCAGCCGGCGAATGGCATTGGAGGCACGACAGGGTTCATCTTTCAGGAGCCGCGCCTGCTGCCGTGGAAAACGGTTTTGGACAATGTCATTTTCGGGCTCAAGGGCGACAGGAAGGCGCAGCGCGCCCTGGGAAGAAAATACCTGGAAAGCGTTGGGCTCAAGGGCAGTGAGCATCTTTATCCCAAGCAGCTTTCCGGCGGCATGGCGCAGCGGGTGGCCATTGCCCGTGCGCTTGTAACCTCGCCCAGGATCCTGCTGCTCGACGAGCCGTTCAGCGCGCTTGATGCGTTCACAAAAATGCAGCTGCAGGATCTGCTGCTTGATATTTGGGAAGCCCATCAAACAACCATTGTGCTGGTCACCCATGACATTGACGAGGCGACTTATTTGTGCGACCGGGTCATTGTTCTTCGCGGACAGCCGGGGAGGGTGGAAGAAGACTTGACGATTGGTGAGCAGCGCCCGCGCTCGCGGGGAAGCAGGGCGCTGGCCCAGCTGAAGGCAACGATTTTGAACAGTCTTGACTTGACGAATTGAAGATGAAAGTCAGCGAGCAAGGAGTAAACATTGACATGTCGGCAGTGGAAAAAAGAATACTTGAACCGGTTGAAGGGCATTACAACCTGACGAGCTACGAAGCAGCCAGAAGCTCATTTTCATGGGATGTTGAGACACAGGATCTCCATTTCAGAAAAACGGGCCAGGTCAATGCCGCCTATGAAACGATTGACCGCCACGTGGACGAAGGGCATGGTGAAAAAACAGCGCTGCACTACTTGCGCGGCTCATTCAGACAGGCGCTGTCGTTTCAGGAGGTCAGAAAAAAGACCGATCACTACGCCCGTGTATTAAAAGAGTCCGG
The DNA here is from genome assembly GCA_035301965.1 of Wenzhouxiangella sp. Classification (GTDB taxonomy): domain Bacteria; phylum Pseudomonadota; class Gammaproteobacteria; order Xanthomonadales; family Wenzhouxiangellaceae; genus Wenzhouxiangella. The sequence goes on from DATGTG010000082.1 coordinate 5,683, forward strand.
CGTTGAAAAGGGCGACCGGGTTGCTGTTTTTCTGCCGAAAACACCCGGGTGCTACATCGCAATTCTGTCTGTCATCAAGGTTGGCGCAATCGCTGTGCCCCTGTTTGAGGCATTTATGGAGGACGCGGTCAAGGATCGCCTCAATGACTGTCGCGCGACGGTGCTTGTTTCAGATGACGAGCTTCTGCAGCGCGTGCCGCAGGAAAAAATCCCGTCCCTGCAAACCATTCTCAGGGTCGGGGATATCGAAGGCCGTGATTTTGACGGACCGCCTGAATCACCGCTGGTGGAGTGGGTTGATCTGGATGACGGGCTGATTATCCACTATACAAGCGGGTCAACAGGCAAGCCGAAAGGGGTGCTTTTGGCTCATCGCTGCGTCATCCATCATTACGTCACCGGCAAATGGGTGCTCGACGTCAGGGATGACGATGTTTACTGGTGCACCTCCCACCCGGGGTGGGTCACCGGAAGCGTATATGGCCTGTTTGCTCCGTGGCTCAACCGGGCAACCATTGTTATCCAGGGCGACCGTTTTGACGCTGAAAGCTGGTTTCGGGCAATTGACGAGCTGAAGGTGACGGTGATGTACAGCGCGCCGACGGCCTTTCGCATGCTCTTGTCGCATGAAGCGCTGCTCGAAAAACATGATCTGTCGTCCTTGCGCCACGTGCTCAGCGTTGGCGAGCCGCTGAATCCCGAAGTGATTTACTGGGCCTGGGAAAAACTTGGCCTGCGCATACATGACACCTGGTGGATGACGGAAACAGGGGGTCACCTGATTGTCAATTTGCCGTCGGAAAACATCAAGCCGGGCTCCATGGGCCGTCCTTTTCCGGGCATTACGGCTGGAATTCTGGATGAAAACGGGCATGAAGTTCCAAGAGGCACGGTGGGACAGCTGGCCATTCAGGTTCCATGGCCGGGGCTGATGAAGGAGATTTGGGGCAGCAAAGAACGCTTTGACGCCTATTTCAAATACGAAGGCTGGTACCTGTCCGGCGATCTCGCCTACCAGGATGAAGAGGGCTATGTGTTTTTCCAAAGCCGTGACGACGATGTCATCAACTCGTCCGGTGAAAGGGTTGGCCCTTTTGAAATTGAAAGCAAGCTGATTGAACACCCGGCGGTGGGCGAGGCGGGCGTTATTGGCAAGCCGGACGCTGTTCGGGGCGAGGTCGTCAAGGCGTTTGTCACCCTGAGAAATGGCTATCGGGAATCGGAAGAGCTGCTGGAGGACATTCGCCTGTTCGTGCGCAATCAATTGGCGGCGCATTCGGCGCCCAGAGAGATTGAAGTGCTGGCCGAACTGCCAAAAACGGTTTTAAGCGGAAAGATACTGCGTCGCGAACTGAAGCAGCTGGAAATTGATCGCTTGAACAATCAGACAGGACAGGCAAAAACCGCCTGAATGGAGGACAACATCATGACTATAGCCAAGGCAAACAAAAGAGAGCTGGGCGGAATTCATGCAATTCCGGAGCTGGCGCCGCAGTGGAAAAAATTGGATCTGGCCGAAATATTAAAAAGAAATGCGGCGTTTGTATCGATCAGCCAAAACAAGTGCCTGTACGAAAAGGAAGGCGGGCTCGGCCACGAGAATCATCGCTCTCGCGGGAGCCTGCCCGCAACGATCAGGGTTCTGGAAGAGGCGCGCAAGGCCGATAACTTCGTTTCTTTCAACTGGATAGGCTACAACATTTACCGGGGCGATTATCCCAAGAGCACGTTCGACCAGGTTCAGTATGAGACCTGGGTGGAAGGCCTGGAGACCACGCCCGAAAAAATAGCCTGGGACAACGAGCTGGTTGATGAACTGAAAGAGCGGGTTGAGCCCGGGGATTTGCAGTTCAGGGAATGCGCCCTGCAAACCGCTTTTGTAGGAACGGAACTGCCGCTTGAGCTGGCCAGAAAGCGCGTCGAAGTCATTGTGTTTACCGGTGTTCATCTCGACTGGTGCATTGAAGGCAATGTTCGCCTGGCCAGGGACAACGGCTATCTGCCGATTGTCATTGGTGATGCAACAGGCTGTGAGAAGCCCGAACAGGAAGCGGCTGCCATGGACCGGATAAACAATATCTTTGCTCCGGTAATTTCATCGGATGATTTTGTGAGGCTGCTCAATGCGCCGGTTCAACCCGTAAGGAAGCGGGCATGAAAGGCTGTAACAAGCCAGCCGCAAGCATGAGAAAAAGGATTGCGTGCCTTTTTGCACTGGCCGCGATGTCTTTGGCAGCCGGGCAGGCAATGAGATATAATTCAATGTATAGGTATTATTATTTGAATTGCATCAATCTTTGGCTGCATCAAAAATTATGCCCAGCCTTATTTAAAGCAAGCGCCAACCTGGCCAAGCCGAGCTGATAAATGAACCACTGCGGTTTGCAAATGAGCACGCGATCGACTTTTCCGCTTCGGGCGGGAAAGCGCGGGTTCGTGGTTCATGAAGCTGCCAGGGCCCGGCGTCTTGCTGAACAAATGGTTGAGGCAGCATGGCTTTGTGCTGCCTGGCTGTTCAACGGGTCTTTTTCGCTGCCCGCTTCAGCCGTTGAAAGCATTGAAGGACGCTTGCGCCATCCGCGCGCAGCGGCCCTGCTGCGTGCTCGCAGCACGTCCTGTCACTCCCTGCCGTCTCCCGGCCGTTGTCAGGACGCATCAATGTTGAACCCCTGTGCCTGTATATGCGCAGCCTGTTGTCGCTGCGCATATACAGGCACAGGGGACACGCCAAATTCTGCGTAACACTGTCGGCGCCGGTCATCGGCGCAGGCAAGCAGATATTCCCAAAACCAACCATTGGACAGTGAGGTATCACCATGTCTCAGCAGTATTATCCCGAGTGGAGCGACAAGTTTGAAAAGCGTCGCCGTGATCTGGCCCCGGCTCAGCTTGAGGCCTTCTGGAATTTCAGCAAGGCAGCCTTTGCCGAGGGCGCGCTGCCGGCTGTAACCAAGCAGCTGGTGGCTGTGGCGGTGGCCCATGCCACGCAGTGCCCGTATTGCATCAATATCCACACCAAGGAGGCGCTCAGGGCCGGCGCCACCGAAGAGCAAATCCTCGAGGCCATCTGGGTGACCGCCGAAATGCGTGCAGGCGCAGCCTATGCGCATTCGACCCTGGCCATCGACGCCATCAACCAGGCCAAGGCTGAAAACAAGGCCGCCTGAAATTTTGCGGCGGGGTGCCGTTAGCCGGCGCTCCGCCGCTGTTGAATACTCGAGGAGTTCATCATGGATCTTGATTTAAACAACAAGGTTGCCTTTGTTTCAGGCTCATCGGCCGGCATAGGCTTTGCAACCGCGCGCGCTCTGGCCCGCGAAGGGGCCGAGGTGGTCATCAACGGCCGCGATGCGCACAGGCTGGAAGACGCTGTAAAGAGGCTCAGGGACGAGCTGCCCGGGGCCCGGGTCAGCGGTGTGACGGCCGATCTGGCCACGGCCGAGGGCGTCAAAAAGGTTACCCGCACCATCCCGCATGTGGATGTGCTGGTCAACAATCTCGGCATCTATGCCGCCGGCGATGTCACCCGGGTGGCCGATTCGGAATGGCTGCGATTTTTTGAAACCAACGTGCTGTCGGGCGTGCGCCTGGCGCGCGAGTGGCTGGACAGCATGAAGCAGAACAACTGGGGGCGCATCGTGTTCATCTCCAGCGGTCTGGCCATCAATCTGCCCATAGACATGACCCACTATGGCGTGACCAAGGTGGCCCAGCTGGCGGTGGTGCGCGGGCTGACCGAAGCGGTAGCCGGCACCGGCATCACCGTCAATTCGGTGCTGCCCGGGCTGACGGCCACCGAAGGCGTGCAGGATTTTGTCGGAGCACTGCTTGAAGAGAACGGCGGCACCGTCGAGGAGCTGCAGGCGGCCGTGTTCGGGGCCGATCGCCCCACATCACTGCTGCGTCGCTTCATCGAGCCCGATGAAATCGGTCATCTGGTTGCCTACCTGGCCAGCCCGCTGGCGGCGGCCATCAACGGGGCGGCCATTCCGGTCAACGGTGGCGCGGTGCACCGCCCCATTGCCGCCTGACCGGATTCGGGCCCGGAGTGACGAGCAAAGCTGCGCGCCACCGGCGCGCGGTGCTTCCGGCATAATGGACGGCTGATCCCCTGTCCGCCCACCCATGTCTGACCAGCTGCTGTTTCATCTTATCGACCTGGCCGGCACTTTTGCCTTTGCGATCAGCGGGGCGCTGGCCGCGCAGCGCAAGAACCTCGATTTGTTCGGCATTCTGGCCATGGCCTATGTCACCGCCTGCGGCGGCGGCATCATGCGCGATGTGCTCATTGGCGATATCCCGCCGGCCGGCCTGATGGAATGGCGCTATCTGGCCACGGCCATGGTTGCGGCAGTGATTACCATTGTGGCCTTCAGACAGGTGGAAAAGCTGACCAATCCGGTGCGCCTGTTTGATGCCATGGGCCTGGCGCTGTTTGCCGTCTACGGGGCGCACAAGGCGCTTGTTTTTGGACACAATGCCGAGGTGGCCGTGATTGTCGGCATGATTACCGCCATTGGCGGTGGCATGCTGCGCGACGTGCTTCTCAACCGCGTATCGCTGGTTCTTCAGCAGGAAGAGCTGTACGCCACGGCGGCGTTTTTTGCCGCCGGCCTGGCCGTGCTCGGGGAGTATTCGGGCTGGCCGCCCCTGTGGCGCACCTGGCTGCCCATTGTTGCCGGCTTTCTGTTTCGCTGGATTGCCATGCGCCAAAAATGGGTGCTGCCCACCTTTGGCCGGCGCGACTAGTCCGATCGGGTCAAATCACCCGGCCCGGTGGTCAGTTCATTCGGACCAATCGTCATGAAGCCGGCTGGCCAGATTGCTGTAGCGCGGGCTGCGGTGTTTGACGGCAGCATTGAAAACATCCGGGTTCATTTCGAGCAGCACAAACTGCCGGCTGGCCCGGGTAATGGCGGTGTAGACAAGCTCCTTGCTCAGCACGGGCGAGAACCGGTCGGGCAGCAGCAAAATCACGCGCCGGTATTCCGAGCCCTGTGACTGGTGCACGGTGATGGCATAGCCGCCCTGGACAAAGGCTTCCAGCAGCTCGGGCAGAATCCAGCGAACGCCGTTCAGGCCGTCGTCAAAGGCCACCCGCAAACCGTGCACGGGGTGGTCAAGCACCAGGCCCATGTCGCCGTTCATCACGCCCGGTTCGTACAGGTTTTTGGTGACCAGCAGGGGCTCGCCTTCAAAAAAAGGATGATCCGGGTGTTCCGTGGCCAGCCCCCGGCCGATGACCTGCCTTCTGATTCTTGCGTTGAGCGCCTCAACGCCGGCTGGCCCGCTGCGCAGGGGCGAGAGCAGCTGCTGGTGCTTGAGGTGGTTCAGTGCCAGCTGCGCCCAGCGGTCGATGTCTGCGCTGTCGGCCTGTTCCGCAGGGCGGTTTTGATCAATGAGTTTCAGAAGCGCGGCCAGCCCTGACGGGCCGTCAAACAATTCCGCAGCGACATGGTCGCTGCCTGTCATGCCCCGCCGTTTGAGGCCCTGCCCGTCAAACAGGGCATTGGCCTTGTCGGTGCGCTGGCTGTTGACGGCGGTGGCCAGGTCAAGAATATGCTCGGCATCGGCGGCCCGCCAGCTCTTGCGCAGCTTGACGGTGTGCTGCGACAGCAGGGGCGCGCCGAGGGCAGCCGGTTTCTCGCGGATTTCACAGCCGGCCTGTTCCAGAAACGCCAGCGTGTCGGCGCTGTAGGCCACTTCATCGGCATCGCGGCACAAATCGCCCATGATGGCCCCGGCCTCAACCGATTCCAGCTGATCCTTGTCGCCGACCAGCACCAGGGTGCAGTCATCGGGCAGGGCGTCAAGCAGGGCGGCCATCATGTCGATATCAATCATCGAGGCTTCGTCGACCACCACCAGATCGGCCATCAGTGGCTGGCGGGCGTTGTGGCGAAAATGCCGGCTGTCGCGCTGGCTGCCCAGCAGGCGATGCAGGGTGATGGCTTCGTGGGGAATGGCGCCGATAAGCGCGTCATCCAGCCCGGCCAGGCGCAGTCTTTCAAATGCGCCGCTGATGGATTCCGACAGGCGCGCAGCGGCCTTGCCGGTGGGGGCCGCCAGGCGGATGGTCAGCTGCCTGCCTTCCTTTTGCGCAAGCATCTGATGCAGGGCCAAAAGCTTGACCACCGTGGTGGTCTTGCCGGTGCCCGGGCCGCCGGTGATGATGCCAAAACGGCTGCGGCCGGCCAGGGCACAGGCCAGCTTTTGCCAGTTGGTGGCACCATGCAGCGCGTGCTCTTCCTCTTTGGGAAAGAGCCTGGACAGGGGCTGTGCCAGATCGGGCCCGCTGAGCACCTCGCGCGCGCAGCGCTGCCGGATGCTTGCGGCAATATCGGTTTCCAGCTGCCAGTAGCGGTGCAGGTAGACCGAGTCTCTGTCCACGACCAGCGGCCTGCTGCCGTCTGCGGCCAGCAGCGGGTTGTTTTCCAGCAGCTCTGCCGAGCTGGCTTGGGGCAGGCCGTGTGCGGCGGCATGCTCTTCCAGCATCTTTATGGGCAGGCACAGATGACCATCGCCCAGCTGACGGCTGACCAGTGCCGCCAGCTGGCACTGCGCCGCTGAGGCATCGGGAAACTGGCGCCCGAGAAATTCGGCCAGCGCCGAGTCTATGGG
>DATGTG010000083.1:0-6564 GCA_035301965.1 Wenzhouxiangella sp.
TCATGCTGGTGTTCGGCATGATCGTTGTTTATTCCTACACCCAGGAAATCTTCATGGCCTGGTATTCAGGCGATCCGTTCTATCGCTACGTCTATGTTGATCGCATCTGGGCGGGGCCGTACGCGCCGGTGTGGTGGGCCATGATCGCCTGCAATGTGTTCTTGCTGCAGCTGTTGTGGTTCAAGCGCGTGCGCCGCTCGCCGGTGGGCATGCTGTGCATGACCATCATCGTCAATGCCGGCATGTGGCTGGAGCGCTTCCAGATCGTGTTCACCTCGACCCACGCCGATTACATGCCCTCCAATTGGTCGACGGTCTGGCCCACGCTCTGGGACTGGCTGGTGTTCGCCGGCTCGCTCGGCCTGTTCGGTTTCCTGTTGTTGCTGTTCGTGCGCATCATGCCGCTGATTTCGCTGCATGACATGCGCGCGCTGCTGGCCCAGCGCGGGCAGGGGGTGCGCCATGACTGACGGCAGTGAACGCTACGGGCTGCTGGCCCGCTTCGACACACCGGAGGCGCTGGTGGCAGCGGTGCGTGCGCTGCGCGACGAGGGTTTCGAGCAGCTGGAGGCGTTTGCACCGTATCCGGTGGAAGGGCTGGCGGAGGCGCTCGGCTTCCGCTCCAGGAAAGTGTTCATTGCCGCGTTCGTCACCGCGGCTGTCGGCGGCATCCTGACTTACTTCATGCAGTGGTACGCGGCGGTTATTTCCTATCCGTACATTTCCGGTGGCAAGCCGCTGCATTCCTGGCCCGCATTCATCCCAGCCACGTTTGCGGTGCTGGTCCTGCTCACGGTCTGGGGCGCGGTGTTTGCCATGCTGGCGGGCAATCGCCTGCCGAAGCCGTATCATCCAGCATTCAACATACCGGAGTTCGCGCGCGCTTCCGAGGATGGTTTCTTTCTGGTGATTGCGGCGTCTGACTCGAGCTACGATCAGAGCTACCTGAGCCAGCGCTTGCCGGCGCTGGATGCGGCGGCGTTCGAGGAGGTGCCGGTATGACGGGCAGACGCTTGCTGCTCGCGCTGCTGGCGTTGCTCCTGCTGGCCGGCTGCGGTGAGGAGAAAATGGCCGAGGTGCCGCGCTACGACACGTATGAGCCAGCCAAGGACTGGCCGGACAACCAATCTGCCCGCTATCCGCCGGCCAATACGATCAAGCGCGGGCAGGATCTCGACGCCCCGGGAAATGAGATTCCCATGCCGATCACCATGGAATTGCTGCAGCGGGGGCAGACGGTGTACGAGATCAACTGCGTGCCCTGCCACGGTGCCACCGGTTATGGCGACGGCATGGTGGTGCGGCGTGGTTTCCCCGAGCCGCCGTCATATCACATCGACCGCCTGCGGCGCGTGCCGCCCAAATACATTTACCGCGTCATAACCGAAGGTTATGGGATCATGTATTCCTACGCGACGCGTGTTGTGCCGCGCGATCGCTGGGCGGTGGCGGCTTACATCAAGGCGCTGCAATTGTCGCAGCATGTGCAGGCGGACTCGCTCGATGCTGCTGCACGTGAGCGCCTGTCAGCCGGCGCTTCGGCCGACTCCGCCGAGGCGCAGGAGGAGAAGCCATGAGCGCTCGGCCGTGGTTTGTCGTCATGGCGTGCGGGCTGGTGGCATGTGTCGTCGCGCTGCTGCTGGATGCATCCACGTTCGCCTTCGCTTGGCTGGCGGCGACCCTGACCTGGGGCCTGCTGCCGCTCGGTGCGCTGGCGGCGTTGATGACCGCGGGCTTGGCCGGCGGCGGCTGGAGTGAATTGAGCCGCGGCCCGTGGCGGGCGCTGGCGGCCTGCCTGCCGCTGTTCGCGCTGGCACTGCTGCCGTTGCTGCTGTTCGCACGCGGCGCATTGTTTCCGTGGACGCAGCCGGTCGAGGAATTGCCCGAGATTGTCACGAAAAAGCTGCTGTATTTGAATGTGCCATTCTTCTCCGCGCGCACCGTTGCCTACTTCGTGGTGTGGCTGTTGCTGGCCTTTCTCATGGGCGTGTGGCATCCGACGCGGCGCGGCGGCGCTGTCCTGTGCGCGGCCGGGCTGCTGGCGCTGCTCTATACATTGAGCTTTTTCGCCTTCGACTGGCTGCTGTCGCTGGAACCAAAATTCTACACCGACGTGTTCGGGCTGTGGCTGGCGGACACCATGGTCGCCGGCGCTGCGGCCCTGGTGCTGTTGGCATTGGGCGGCACAGGCGACAGCGTTTTTATCGCCCGGCGGGCCGATCTGGCCAACCTGTGGCTGGCCGTGCTGCTGGGCTGGCTGTTTCTGGCATTCGCGCAATACATCGTGGTCTGGTCGGGCAATATCCCGCATGAAATCGGCTGGTTCGTGCACCGCATGAGCGGCGGCTGGGCGATCATGCTTGGCCTGGTGTTTTTATGCCTGTTCGCGCTGCCGTTCCTGGCACTGCTGTTCCGTTGGGTCAAGCGGCACGGCCATGTGCTGCAATGGGTGGCCGTCGCCGCCCTGGTTGGTTATGTGCTGCAGGTGCAGTGGTGGATCCTGCCGTCGGCGCAGGCCCGGGCGTGGCAACTGGCCTGGATGGCGCCGGTCTGCGTGATCACGCTCGGCGGCGCGCTGGCCGGCTGCTGGCTGCTGTTCATGCAACGACAGCAGGAGGAGGTCCGTGATGGGCGAGACTGAACTGGAACTCGTGCATCGCCACGAGCGCAGCGACGTCGCGCCGCGCTGGCCGGTGCTGATCGGCGCCGGCATGCTGCTGCTGTTGCCGATCGGTGTGGCAGTGACCGCTTTGTTGTTGAACACGCTGTGGGCCGAGCCGCCCGCCAGGCCGAGCCCGTTCCCGCAAGAGACGCGCGGCACCGCCGTGCCGCGCCTGCAGGTGCAGCCGGAAATCGAGCTGGACACGCTGCGGGCAGCCTGGCAGGAGCGCCTGCACAGCTATGGCTGGATTGATCGAGACCAGCAGCTCGTGCATGTGCCGATCGACGTGGCCATGCAGCGCCTGGTGCAACAGTCGGAGCAGGCGGGGCAGGCGGATTCTCAGCAAGACAACGAGGCGGGCGATGAATAGCCAGGATGCAGCCCGGTTCCAGGACATGGGCATTTTGCCAACGCAGGCATCCTCCGGCGCTGCGCAGGTCGATCTGCTGGCGCTGGCGATGCTGATTTTCTGTGCACTGGTGCTGCTGGCCGTGTTCGGGCTGGTGCTCTGGTTCAGCTGGCGCTATCGCGCCGGCTCCAGCGTCAAGCGCAAGCCCTTGTCCAGCGAGCGCAAGCAGACCGCAATGGAAATGATCTGGGCCGGTGGCCTGTTCATCGTTTTCATGGGGTTTTTCTACTGGGGCGTGGATGTTTATGTGCAGATGTACCAGCAGCCGGACGAGGATTTGACCATCGAGGTGGTCGGCAAGCAGTGGATGTGGAAGCTGGAACACCCGAACGGCGCACGCGAAATCGACACCTTGCACGTGCCGGTCAACCGCAAGGTGCGCCTGAACATCAACTCGCAGGACGTGATTCACAGTTTCTATGTGCCGGCGTTTCGCATCAAGAAGGACGCGGTGCCGGGCATGACCACAAGCATCTGGTTCGAGCCCACGGAAATCGGCACCTACCATTTGTTCTGCGCCGAATACTGCGGCACCAACCATTCGCACATGCGCGGCCAGGTCATCGTCATGTCACAGCAGGATTACAGCGACTGGCTGACTGCCAATGGCCATGAACAAACCGCCGCGCTTGACGGTGCGCAGTTGTTCCGGACCTATGGCTGCAGCGGCTGCCACATAGGCAGCTCGGTGGTGGATGCGCCGGTTTTGGCAGGCATTTACGGACGTGTCGTGCCGCTGGCCGATGGCACGACGATCATCGCCGATGAGGCCTATATCCGCGATTCCATCCTGCATCCACATAAAGACATCGTCGCCGGCTACAAGCCGGTGATGCCGAGCTTCGAGGGCCGGATGAGCGAGGCTGATCTGCAGAAAATCATCGCTTATATTCGCTCGCTGGAGCCGGGCGACTGGCAACTCGAGCGCCACGGAGGCAACCCATGAGTGCTGTAGTACCCACCCCTCCGGCATCACATTACCTGAATCCGCCCTGGGGCCTGAAAAGCTGGTTGCTGACCACCGATCACAAGCGCATCGCCTGGCTGTACGTGATCTCGCTCAGCGGCTTTTTCTTCCTCGGCGGCATTGCCGCGCTGCTGATACGGTTGGAGTTGTTGAGCCCGCCGACCGATTTTCTGACCGAGGATTTCTACAACAAGATGTTCTCGCTGCATGGCATCGTCATGGTGTGGTTTTTCCTGATTCCGTCGATACCGGCCACCATGGGCAACTTCCTGGTGCCGCTGATGGTCGGCGCGCGCGACATGGCGTTTCCCAGATTGAACCTGTTGTCGTGGTACATCTACACCATTGGCGGGCTGCTGCTCATCGCCTCGGTCGTGCTCGGCGGCGTCGACACCGGCTGGACTTTCTACACACCGTTTTCATCGCAGTATTCCAACAGCTTCGTCGTGCCGGCCGCGATGGGCGTGTTCGTGGTCGGCTTCTCCACCATCCTGACCGGCCTCAACATCGTCACCACCACGCATGAAATGCGTGCGCCGGGGCTGACCTGGTTCCGGCTGCCGATGTTTGTCTGGGGCAATTACTCGGTCAGCCTGCTCATGGTGCTGGCCACACCGGTGCTGACTGCCGTGCTGCTGCTGATCGCGCTGGAGCGCATGCTTGATCTGGGCATTTTCAATCCCGCGCTGGGCGGCGATCCAATCCTGTTCCAGCACCTGTTCTGGTTTTATTCGCACCCGGCCGTGTACATGATGATCCTGCCGGCCATGGGCGTGGTCTCGGAGATCATTGCCTGCTTTACCCGCCGGCCGCTGTTCGCCTACAAGAGCATGGCGCTGTCCATTCTGGCCATCGTGTTGTTCGGCTTCCTGGCCTGGGGCCATCACATGTTCGTGTCCGGCCAGAGCATTCACGCGGGGGCCGTGTTTTCGCTGTTCACGTTCATGGTCGCAGTGCCGTCCGCAATCAAGGTGTTCAACTGGGTCATGTCGCTGAAGGAAGGCTATATCCAGTTCACCGCACCCATGCTCTATGCGCTGTCGTTCCTCGGTCTGTTCACGATTGGCGGCCTGACCGGCGTGGTCACGGCCACCATTGGCCTGGACGTGCACGTGCACGACACCTATTTCGTGATCGCGCATTTCCACTACATCATGGTCGGCGCCTCCGTCACCGCCTATCTGGGCGGGCTGCACTTCTGGTGGCCCAAGATGACCGGGCGCATGTATCCGGAACGCTGGGCGATAGTCGCCGCGGTTGCCCTGTTCATCGGCTTCAATCTGACGTTTTTCCCACAATTCCTGCTCGGCATTGCCGGCATGCCGCGGCGCTATGCCAGCTATCCCGAGGAATTCCAGTTCCTGAACGTAATGTCCAGCCTGGGTGCCGGCGTGCTGGCCATCGGTTATCTGCTGCCGCTGGTGTATCTGCCCTGGTCGCTGGTGCGTGGCAAGCGCGCACCGAGCAACCCCTGGCGCGCCACCGGGCTGGAATGGCAGACCACCTCGCCGCCGCCGGTGCACAATTTCAAGGTCACCCCCGTCGTGACCGGGCCTGCTTATGACTACCGCTAGCGAATCCCGGCCGCAGCCGGCCGAACAGTTCGACGACCTGAAACAGCAGTTTCATGCTGACCACATGGGCATGTGGATTTTCCTGTCCACGGAATTGATGCTGTTCGGTGCCGTCTTCATGGGTTTTGCCATCAACCGCTATCTGCATCCGGATGCGTTTGCCGCGGCAGCCGGGCATCTGGATCTGACCATGAGCTCCATCAATACCGCCGTGCTGTTCAGCAGCGGTTTCACCATGGCCCTGGCCGAGCAGGCGGTGGGTGAACAGCGGCGCCGGCTGGGCCTGGGCCTGCTGGGGACAACCATCGTGCTGGGGCTGGTGTTTCTGGCCATCAAGGGTTATGTCTATTATCAGGAAATGCTGGAAGGGCTGATGCCGCTGCCCTGGCTGCAATTCACCTATGACGGGCCCAGCCCGGATCAGGCCGAACTGTTTTTCAATTTCTACTACATCCTGACCGGCATGCATGCATTCCACATGCTGGTCGGCGTGGGTGCCATATGCATCGTGCTGATGCTGGGCTGGCGCCGCAATAATCCGGCCTCCTGGGTGCGTCAGGTCAAGATCGTGGGCATGTATTGGGCGTTCGTGGATATTGTCTGGGTGTTCGTATTCACTGCCACCTTTTTGTTGCGCGCATGAAATTTCTAAGTAAACACATGGTGCTGGTCGTGGCTTATGTGGCGTTGCTGGTGCTGACGGCTGCCAGCGCTTCAATCGCGCCGCTGCCACTGGGCCGGCTCGGTGTCGGCATCCATCTGGTGCTGGCGTTCGTCATGGCGATCATCATTGCGGCCCTGTTCCTGGGCATCCGCTATCTCGGGCCGCTGTTGAAGGTTGTCGCACTTACCGGCCTGCTGTTCCTGCTCTACATGTGGATCATCATGCCGGTCGATTATTTCACCCGTTGAGCGTGTGGTTGCAATCAGGCACATTGTTTTGCGCACAGTC